>CAXUIA010000024.1:8194-14324 GCA_964250835.1 uncultured Acetobacteraceae bacterium
GGCAGTGGAGCGGGCAGCGATGGGTGAGCTCGGCGATGAGGGCCAGCGGCGGGTCGATCGGAGATGGTTGAGCGTCGTTCATCGGCGGATCGCGCCTTCCACCGCCAGGCTGTCGAGGAGATCGTCGACGTCGGCCCGGATGGTGGCGGCCGGAGTGTCGTAGCGGGCTGCGAGCTGGTCGACGATGTCCTCGACGGTGCGGGTTCCGTCGACGAGGTCGAGGACGTCCTTGCCGCAGGCATCGAGCGTGATGATGCGCTCGGGGGCGAGGATGACAGCGGTGCCGCGCACGGGGTCGTGGCGGAGCCGATAGCCGCGATTGAGTGCGGGCGGGCTCATGGCGCGGGGACGAAGGCGCCGGGCGGGACGCGGCCGGGCTCCACATAGGCGTAGTGGAGCGCGTCGAGCTGCGACCAGAGCACGTCGCACTTGAAACGCAACGCGGCGACTACCGCCTCCTGGTCGTCGCGGGTGTGGGCGTTGGCGTCAATAAAGGCGAGCGCCCACTCAACGTCCTTGGGGGCTTGGGTCAAGCGCGGGGTGAAGTAGGCGAGCGTGTCGCGGGTGACAAAGTCGTAGTGTGCGAGCATGCCGGAGACGCGCTCGGCGATGATGGCGGGCGAGAACATCTCGGTCAACGACGAGGCGACGGCTTCGAGGACGGGACGGTCGCGGACGAAGGCGACATACGCGTCGGTGGCGAAGCGGGTGCCGGGAAGGACCCCGGCGGTGGAGGCGACGTAGCCGGCATCGAGGCCGACACCCTCGGCGAGCTTGAGCCAGCGGGCGACGCCGCCGGGCCGGTCATCGGTGCCGTCGTGGTCCTCGAGCCGGCTGCGCCAGGCACGGCGGAGATCATGGCTTGGCAGGCGGGCGAGCAGGGTCGCGTCCTTCACCGGAATGCGGCTCTGGTAATAGTAGCGGTTCAGGGCCCAGGCCTGGACCTGGCCACGCCCGAGCTTGCCATCATGCAGTAGGCGGTGAAACGGATGGTGGACGTGGTAGCGCTCGTCGCCAACGGCGTGCAGCGCGTCGTGCAGTTCGCGCCGGGTCATCGTCGTCACCAGGCGATCTCCATGCCGTCATGCGCCACGTCCCAGCCGGCGGCGCGGACGGCGGCGTGCTCGAGCGAGTTCTCGAGCAGGACCGGGTTAGAATTGTTGAGATGGATCAGGATGGGTCGGCGAACGCCGAGGCCGGCGAAGGCGGCAAGTACGCCCTCGGGGCCGAAGACGCTCATGTGACCCATGCGCTGGCCGGTTTTGGAACCGAGACCGGCGCGGATCATCTCGTCGTCGGTGGCGAGCGTGCCGTCGAAGAGGACGGTGTCCGCGTCGCGAAGGCGGCTTGCGAGCGCGGGACTGACCGCGGCGCAGCCGGGAATAAAGAACAGTGTGTTGTTCTCGTCGGTCACGGCGCAGCCGACGGTGGCTTCGGTCGCTTCGACGATCGGGACCAGGCCCGGTCGCTCCGCGTGAAGCGGGATCTTTCCGGGGACCGCGAACAGGGTGACGGACAGCCCGGTCCGGCTCCCGTCCTGACGGGTGATCGCGGTTGAGGTGTCGAGCGGGACGGTGAGGCGCGTGACGACGTCGCGCGACAAGACCTCGAAGATCGGATTGGCCGCGAGTACAGCCTGCGTGGCGGCGGTGGCGAAGATGGTCAGCGGTTGCCGCTCGCGGAGCGTGAGCAAGCCGGCGACCGCGTCAACCTCACTGCCGGTGAGAACCACAGCCTCGATCGGAGACGAGCGCGGTGCGTGACGGGGATGCAGCCGAGGCGTTTGCTCGATTTGCTGGCGGATGTCCGGAGAGGCGTTCAGTAGCACCCAGCTTTGTTTGTCGGCGCTGACGGCGACGGAGGCTTGGGTTCGGCGCTTTGCCGACCAGTGCCCGTATCGAGCGAGACGACAGGGCTCGGCACGAGAATTCCACTGCGGAAATCCGCCACCGGCGGCGGCGCCGAGTACGATCGCGTGCATCGCCGCAGTCGTGAGCGAACGACCGCGCCGTGGAGACGCGACCCGTCGACGGTTAAGGCTGCTTGAGTTCAGCGGACATGTAGGAGTTGATCTCCGCGCCGAGCGGAGTCACGACATATTCTGGCTTCTTCCAAGTCATGCTGGCTTATCCTGGATTTCGTGAACACGCGATCCCTGGCACGTCGTCGCAACTTTCGTCAAGAGCAACCGGACCGCAGGAACATGTGCAACGTACATTTCTTGCTCAGGCCGCGAACAGGACTGTGACGGTTTGGAGTATGGCCGAGTAGTCCTTCGTTTCTTGCTTGCAAATGGATTGATGATGGTGTTGCTCGGTTCCACGCAATTTGGCCGCGACCGGTCGCGAGGTTGAAGACAGGTCCTGCTTCGCCCAAGCCATCAGCAGCAACGGAGGCACGATGTTCGGCACTCTCCACAGGTCGGAACGGCTGCTCGCCAGTTCGGGCCTTGTCGCGCTGGCGCTCCTTACCGGCAGCCCGGCGGCGCGTGCTCAGGTCAACATTCTCACGCAGCATAATGACAACTTTCGCGACGGTGTGAATGCCGGCGAGACGGTCCTGACGCCCTCAAACGTCAATCATAACCAGTTCGGCCTGCTGTTTAAACTGAAGGTCGACGACCAGGTGTTTGCGCAGCCTCTCATCGTGCAGAACGTCAATATCGCGGGCGGGCTGCACACGGTGCTGTATGTCGCCACGGCCAACAACAGCATCTACGCGTTCGATGCAAACAACGGCACGCTCTACTGGCATGTGAATTTCGGCACGCCGATGAGCATGTCGGTGGCGAAGTGGGACTGCCAGGACACGCTCGGCTCGGCGGGCATCGTGGGCACGCCGGTGATCGCCAACAATAGCCTCTTTGTCGTGGCGCAGACCTATCTCAACTCCACCTCGACCCATCACCTCCACGCGCTCAGTCTTTCCACGGGTGCGGATCAGCCTGGCAGTCCGGTGCAGATCCAGTATTCCGACTTCAACTCCTACGACGAGCTGGAGCGTCCGGGCCTGCTGTCGGCGAACGGCAACGTCTATTTCTCATTCGCATCGCATTGCGATCAGGGCTCCTGGAAGGGGCTGACGTTCGCCTACAGCGAGTCCAATCTCGCGCAGGTCGGGGTGTTCGACGCGTCCCCATCGGACAACGGCAACGGCATCTGGCAGTCAGGCAACGGTGCGGCGGCCGATCCGGCGGGCAATGTGTATTGGGTGACGGGAAACGGAACCGGGGCCGGCGGCTGGGACGGCGTCAACAATTTCAGCGAGACAATGATCAAGGCAAGCGCCAATCTGACGTTCGAGGACTGGCATACGCCGAGCGACTACCACAGCATGGACACCGGCGATGCGGACTTCACCGCGTCGGGACCAATGCTGCTGATGAATACGAACCTGATGGTCGCCGGCGGCAAGGACGGCATTCTGCGACTGGTCAACACCGGCAACATGGGCCATCTCGGCGACAGCACCGCGGTGCAGAACTGGCAGGCGACATCAAACCACATCCACTCGCTCAACTATTTCAACTCCAAACTCTATCTCTGGGGCCAATCGGATTATCTGCGGGTCTATCCATTCAACGGCTCGTCGTTCAACACGACCCCGAGCTTCACCGGCAACGTCCAGGCGATCGGCCATCCTGGCGCGTCGCTGTCGATCTCGGCCAACGGCCTTTCCAATGGCATTCTGTGGGCCTCGACCAACTCGGCAGGGGCGGGGAGCACCGACGGTGCCTGGCACGCCACCCAGCCGGGAATCCTGTATGCCTACAATCTCGCCAACATGTCTCTGCTTTGGACCAACGAGCAGAACTCTTCGCGGGACGACTGCAACAACTACGCGAAGTTCGCGGCGCCCACGATCGCCAACGGCAAAGTCTACCTGCCGAGTTTCGGCACCGCGCAGGCGCAGAGCGGACAAGTCTGCGTCTACGGGCTGCTGTCGGGCAGCGCAACCGCGCCGGCTGGTCCGTTCCTGATCCCGAACGGAACCTACATCATCACCAGTGCAAGCGACGGCCAGGCGATCGACGACCCAGGTTACTCCACCACACAGGGACAGGGCATCGAACAGTATCCCGTCAACAAGGGCACGAACCAGCGATGGACGGTGACCAATCTCGGCGGCAACATCATCACGTTGACCAACGTCGCCAGCGGCCAGGTGCTGGAAGTCAGGGGCGGCTCCAACACGAGCAGCACGCTGGTCGATCAGAACCTCTACACGGGCGGCCTCTGGCAACAATGGACCGTGGTTTCGGCAGGCGGCAGCAATGTCGAGCTGATCAACAAGGCCAGCGGGCAGTCGCTTGACGTTGACACCGGGTCGAGTGCCGCGAAGACGCCGCTGGACCAGTATCCCTACCACAACGTCTCGTTCGAGCTGTGGCAGTTTGCCGCAGACTGAGATTGATCCCGCCACTCGCGGGCCGGCGCGAACGCCGGCCTATCGTTTCCTCCGGAACAACATCATGACGATCCCGCGCCGGAGCATACTTGCGTCCGCCGTACTTTCCTCGGCAGCGATCGCCCTCGAAACGGCAGGACGCGCGCAGCCGTCGATGCCGATGCAGGGCCACATGGATATGAGCCATCCGAAGCCGAAACGGCCGGACGTGCCGCGGCTGCCGGTGATCCTGTGCCGGACGGCCAATACGCTGGGGATCGATGCCGCGCACCGCGCGCTGCAGCAGGGTGGTGACACGCTCCAGGCCGTCCTGACGATCACCGGGGCTCAAGAAAACAACCCGGACGATTTCACGACGGGAGTCGGAGCCTTGCCGAACCGGGACGGCGTGGTGCAGCTCGATGCGTGCTGCTTTCACGGACCCAGCGGCCGGAGCGCGGCGGTCGCCGGCGTGACCGGGATTGCCAATGCATCGCTGCTGGCCAAAGCCGTCATGGAAACAGGCTATCCGATGCTTGGTGGGGCTGACGCGGAACGTTTCGGTGTGTCCAAGGGGCTTGCGCACGGCTCGCTGACGCTCGATCGCACCGCCAAGACCTGGGAGCTGTGGAAGCACGTAGAGGCTCTGCCGAAACCATTGGCACCGGGCAGCTACGACCCGGACTGGCCGGCGCGGGACAAAGATGGCCATTTCCTGCCTGCATCGCAGGAAAGCTTCGATACGCTGGTCAACAGCGTCTCAGTCCTCGCCGAGAAGGTCGGGCTCAATCCGCGATGGAGCTGGCGGGCCGCCTACGACGTGCTGTTCCCTTCGGCGACGCCACTCGTCGTGTGCGCCGTCGATGCAAAACAGGACATGTCCTGCGCCGTGACCACCTGCGGCTTGCCGTGGCGAATGGCTGGCGCAGCGAGCGATATCGCGATGCTGGGCACCGGCTGCTTCCTTGATCCGGCGGTCGGCATGGCGGGAGCAAGCGGCAGCGCCGACGCCAACATCAGGGTGGGTGGTGCGAACCTGATCGTGCAAAGCATGAGAAACGGTCGATCGCCGCAGGATGCCGGCATGGATGCGCTGCGCCGGATCGCCGAAATCTACCGGCACGACATGGCGGCGCTCCGGTTTGTAGACATGATCTACTACGTCCTGCGCAAGGATGGCGACTATGCCGGCGTGTCGCTCTGGCAGGGCGACCGTACCGGTCACGTGCAAACCTTTACGGTGCACGACGGCCAGCGCCGGACGGAGCCATGCGCCTACCTCCTCAAGGGAGCGCCGCTGATCTCCGGGTGAGTGCGGCGATCGCGCCGCGATCAGTCCGGCAGGCGGATGGTGGCGGTCATGAAGGTCACGGCGCGGCCGGTGAGCCGGACGCGGGTGCCGTCAAGCTCGCACGTCATCGCGCCGCCGCGTCTGGAGCACTGGAAGGCCGAGAGGTTGTTGCGCCCGAGCCGTGCCGCCCAGTGCGGCGTGAGAGTGGTGTGGGTGCTGCCAGTCACCGGATCTTCCTCGATCCCGAAAGCAGGGGCGAAGTAGCGTGAGACGAAGTCGTGGTGCTGTCCGGGTGCCGTGATGCACAGGCCGCCGGCGGGGAGAGCGGCGATCCGGGCGGCGTCGGGGACGAAGGCGCGGATGGCGGCCTCGTCGTCGAACTCGACGAAGATGTTGTCCGCGCCGCGGAAAGCGGCGGGCCCGCCAGTCGGGGAGGGGGGGGGGGGGGTGGGG
>CAXUIA010000024.1:14334-17264 GCA_964250835.1 uncultured Acetobacteraceae bacterium
AAACAAACTATCTATAACATTACTTTTAATTGGTAAACTTATAAATGGATGGGGTTTTGGTACGCTATTATTGAATATATTTTTAGCTAAATTTATCATTATTTTTATTGGGGTATTGATTCTTCTTTTTTTTTTTTTTGGGGGCCCGCCCCTAACCCGGGGCCCCGACAGCCATTCGGGAAGAGGTCGCGGAGGGTGGCGGGTTTTCCGAGTGGCTCGGGAGGGAGCGCAGGCAGGTCGAGGATGTAGGCGTCGTGGAAGGGTTGGACGCGTAGCGCGCCGATGCGGGTGGCAAAGGCCAGGTCTCCGGCGACGCCGAGTTCGGAGGCGAGCACGTGTCCCGTCGCGAGCGTTGCATGACCGCAGAAATCGACCTCCCGCGTGGGCGTGAACCAGCGCAAGTCCCAGGCCTGGCCGTTTGGCCGGGCGAAAGCGGTTTCGGAGAGGTTGTTTTCGGCGGCGATGCTCTGCATCAGATGGTCGGGAAGCCAGTCCTTCTTCAGGATCAGGACGGACGCTGGATTGCCGGCAAACAAATGGTCGGTGAAGGCATCGACCTGAAACATGGCGTGGGTTGGCATGGATGGTGTCCTCCGGCATGCTCTCTGGCGCGCCACGCCTGTTGCCGCGCACCCGACACGAGATGGCCAAGCTGTGCTTCATCTCGCGGCCGGCTGTCTACCGCGTGCGCCTGGCAGGCTGTCGCGGGATGGGATCGACCTGATGTTCTGACTGTCCACGTCACTTGATCTTGCGGCAGCTTACCAAGCAATGTCGTGGTAACAATTCAGTCTATTTGGATGTTTGTCCGTGCCATACGTAAGATATGTCGTTG
Source organism: uncultured Acetobacteraceae bacterium (assembly GCA_964250835.1). GTDB lineage: Bacteria > Pseudomonadota > Alphaproteobacteria > Acetobacterales > Acetobacteraceae > CAXTPV01. Next base: position 15,170 of record CAXUIA010000024.1, read on the forward strand.
GTGTCTTGCTGTCCGTAGTCAGCCTCTTGTTCATACTTTCGGCACGGACGGTAGACGCGGCGCCATTGCCGGCGGTGACGCACCACGTTGCGGTGATTGGCGGCAAGCCGGTCGCCTACACGGCGACGGCGGGAACGATGGAGGTGACCGGCCTTGGCGGGCAATCGCGCGCGAACCTGTTCTACATCGCCTATACGGTGGGCAGGCAGGGCGGGAACAGGCCGCGTCCGCTGACGTTCGCCTATAACGGCGGACCCGGTGGCTCGTCGGCACTGGTGCACATGGCTGCGTTTGGGCCGCGGACACTCCGCCTGGCCGATGCGGGCCCGCCGTCCTCGCCGCAGACGATCATCGACAATCCGGACAGCCTGCTCGACATCAGCGATCTCGTGTTCATCGACCCCGTCGGATCGGGCTACAGCCGGCTCCTGCCGGGGCGACACCCGACGACTTCTACGGCGTAAGGCAGGACGCGCATGTCACCGCGGAGTTTATAAGACGCTATATCGATCAGAACGATCGCTGGAGTTCAGCGAAATACCTGGCCGGCGAGAGCTATGGCACGCTGCGCTCAGTGGTCGCCGACCAGCCGGGGCAGCCCCACCGCGTTGAGTGTCGGGTACGATTTGCGCGACACCATGATCGCCAACCCCAACTTGCGGATCTTTTCGGTCAACGGTGTGTACGACCTGACCTCGCCAGCCATGGCGAGCGAATACACGATGAGCCATCTGGGCCTACCCACGGACCGGCAGGGTAATATCAGCTACGGCTACTATCCTTCCGGACATATGGTTTACATCAGCAGCAACGCTCGCGCTCAACTCAAGCGTGATCTGACGTCGTTCTACGAGGGACGGTGACGAGGTTCAGCTTGAGCGCGTTGACGCCACCGGCATCCAGTCAGCCCGCTCACGTAAGCCCACGCGCCAACCTCTCCTGAAGCCATCGCCCGGCCGGACCCAGCACCCTGTCCGGGCGCCGGGCCACCGACATCTCCAGCAACACGCGGCCCGTCGAGTCGGAAGGGCGGCCGACATGCAGCTTGATCAGGCGCCCGGCCGCGAGGTCGTCAGCGGCGAGGTGAAGCGGCAGGCTGCCCCAGCCGAGACCCGCGCGCAGCATGGCGTGCTTGGCGCCGAGATCCGCCAGCCGCCAGGTCGAGGTCGACCACACGCCGTGGTCCTGGTCGCGGGTCCGCGGCGAGCGGTCGGACAGCACGAGCTGCAGATGGTCTTGCACGTCATCGGCCGGAATCGGCTGCGATGCCGTGCTCTCCGCCGCGGCGAGCGGATGACCGGGGGCGCAGACATGCACGAGCTCGACGGACGCGGCCGGGCGCAGTTCCAGCTGCCCCGCCGGCGCGAACAACGCGTTGAGCAATCCCAGATCGGCGTCACCCCCGACCACCATGTCGGCCGCAGCGCCGAGGGATTCGCCGTGCACGCGGGTGGCGACGGTCGGAAACAGGTCCTTGAACGCAAGCAGCGCGTCCGTGAGGTTGGCGGGAGGGAAGATCGCGTCCACCACGAGCGAGATCGATGGCTCGAGGCCGCCCGCCACGCTCTCCGCCTGGTCCTGCAGCGCCCCTGCCTCGCGCAGCACGCGCCGTGCCCGTGCGAGCAGCGCGCGGCCAGCGTCGTTCAGCACCGGCCGGTAACCCGACCGATCGAACAGCTCGACACGGAGGCCGTCCTCCAGTTCCTGAATGGCGTAGGTGACCGCCGACTGCGCACGGCCCAGCCTGCGCGCGGCCGCCGAGAAGCTACCCTCGTCCTGCACGGTGACGAAGACATGCAGCTGGTCGAGCTTGAGGGGTGCTCGCATGTTCAAAAATCCTGATGGACCTCATCAGAACTATGTCGCTTTTTCCAAGTCTCAGAAAGGCCGAAAAGGCGCGGGACATGTTCACGGCCGTCGGCATCCCGACGATGGCCGAAGCCAGAGAGAGGCGAACCATGAAGCTGCTGCACCTCCATTCGAGCATCCTGGGCACTCACTCAGCCAGCCGGCAGGCGGCCGCGCGGGTCGTCGAACGGCTCCGAGGCGCAGGAAACGTGGAGCTCGTCGAGCGCGACCTGGTCGCCGACCCGCT
>CAXUIA010000025.1:0-452 GCA_964250835.1 uncultured Acetobacteraceae bacterium
TTTCTGCCGAGCGCCGACACCACGTGTGGATCGAGCTCGACCACCGCGAACCCTGCCGCCTGATGTCCGTCCGTCAGCTCGGCCGCCGTCGGCGCCCCGCCCGGGAACTCACTGCAACCGCCCAACAGCAAAACCGCGGGGATTGTAAGCCGGCCTAACGCTGCCAAACTCCTGCAGGCGAAACTGATCGGACGCAACAACAAGTTAAGCTCCGCAATGCCGTTTACTTCAGAGAAAGCGTGCGTTCTAGATAAAATGCGTGCGCACTGATCGGCCGCCGCAGTAACCTACGACATCGATCTCTTTCCAACGAGGCTCGATTGCTCTTCGTCGTCCTTGACCGCGCCGCTGTGTCTGCGTTACCACGCAGCCGATTGCACGCGGCAGAAGGTCTGTGCGAGCGACGCGTGGCGCGCAGGGTGTTTGATGTCACGTCCCTTCATCATTTGGAC
>CAXUIA010000025.1:462-2065 GCA_964250835.1 uncultured Acetobacteraceae bacterium
GGACCATGCAGCGCAGCGGCGGCACGGCGCTCACCGACCTCCTGATGGAGATGTCGGAGCATCGCAGCGCGGAGCATGAACCTTTCAATTGGGCGCGCAAAAGCCCGCGGCAATTTTGGCCGGTCACCGAACATTGGAACAAGACCCGCGACGAGGATGCGCTCGCGGGCTCGCTCGAAGCGATTTTCGCCCAGAACTTCCTGATCAAGCACTGTTACGAGCTGTTCGCGACGCCGTTCAACGAGCAGCTCATGCAGGCGGCCGCCAAAACTCATTACCGGCACATTCACCTGCTGCGTCGCGACGAAGCGAGCAGACTGCTGTCGAAATTTATCGCCGAAGCGCAGGGAACCTGGTTTCGCGACTACGCCCGTCAGGTGTTCGCTGAGATCGCGGATGGCAGCCGCACGCTGGAGCCGGTGCCGGTCGACGCCATGGTCACCCACTTCCGGCTGTGCCGCGGTGCGACTGAAACGATTTCCGGATGGCTCACCGAACTCGGCCCGGACGCCCGCCACGTCACGTTTGAGGATCTTTACGAGGGCGGCCGCGAGGCCCGGCTCGGCCACGTGCACGCGCTGCTGGATTTTCTGGGCTTCACCCAGGCTGAGATCGAGCACCATCGTCATCTGATCGACGCCAAGATCTTCCACGCCGGCCAGGGCACGCGCGCCGCGGTCGCGACCTACCTGCCCAACTATCGCGAGGCTTGCATGGCGCTCGAGAACGCCGGCTGCCGGCCGCCCGAACCGCTTCCCACGGTTAAAAAGCCACGGCCGCTCGCCCGCATGGCCAGCGAGTTCTGCCGGCTTGCCGAGCGGCAGGAGACCGAGGGGCCCTATCTCGAAGTCGGCGTCACCAGGCCTGATCTCGCGGCTCTCTCGGGCGACGCGTTTACCGGTGAACGCCACCTGCTCGGGCCCGATCTCGAGCCGGGGCCGGCCAGCAACGGCCTGCATCTCCACCGCGGTGAGCCCGCCGACCTCGCGCGGTTTCCCGATGCGGCCTTCCGCACCGTGCTCTGGAACGACGCGCTGGTGCATGACCGGCGCTTCTGGCACACGCTCGAAGAACTCCGCCGTATCCTGGCTCCGGGCGGCATTCTTGTCCTGGCCGTGCCGGGCTTCAGCACCGCGGCCGACCGCGCGGGTGTGACGGTCGCCGGACCCAAGGGCCACCCGATCGCCGACACCACGCCCACTTACAGGATCCACGCCTCGCCCGACTTCTGGCGCGTGAGTCCACAGGCGATGCGCCAGGTGATCCTTGATGGCTTTGAAATCCGCGAGGTGCGCGTCTCCTCGATGCCGCCTCGCATTTTCGGCGTCGGCGTCAAACCCGACCCCCACGCGTTGCGCACGGCGGCTGATTGAGGGCCGAGGCCGATTCCGGCCTGGATGCGCCCGCCATGTCGGATCGCCCGTGGCTGGCTCTCTGCCGCGCCCGCCGGTTTGACGAGGCCGAACGTGCCTGCCCCGACGATGAGTTGCTGCGCGCACGGATCTGCGCCCTCTCCGGCCGTGCCCACGATGCGGGCGCGCATGCCGAGCGGGCACTCGCGCGCAATCCGGCCGACTGGAGAGCGCTTGTCCTTCTAGCCCGA
>CAXUIA010000025.1:2075-3880 GCA_964250835.1 uncultured Acetobacteraceae bacterium
TAGCCCGACTGGCGCCCGATCCTGGTGCCGCGATGACCTGCTTGCGCCGGGCTCTGGAGGTGCGGCCGCACGCCGCGTCGATCCGCGCCGCACTCGCCCAATTGCTGCACGCCAGCGGCTGCACCGACGAGGCGCTGGCCGCCGCTCGCTTGGCACTCACGCATGATCCCGACTGTCACTCCGCCTCGCTCGTCGTTGCCCACTGCCATCTTGCGCGCGGCAACAGGGTTCTTGCGCGTCTGGCGGTCGCCCGGATCGCGCGCGACCGGCCTGGCTGGCAGCCGCTCGGCCCCTTCTTTGATCCCTCACCGGAGACGCCGGGACCAGCGCCGCCCTCCGTCGAGTCGCTGCCGGCGCCTTCGCGCTCACGACTGCCGGCCGGTCTCTCCGTCTTTGACCACGCCGCTGCGTTGCGCGCCGTTCTCCTGCGCGGCCTTGCTCTCAAGCACGCCGGCAACCCGCTCTGGCTGCCGCTGGAACTGCTTCGCCCGACGGCGGTGATCGCCGCGCACTGGGTGCTGTTTGCCGTTCTGCACAAGCCGATGCCTGGACAGATCCCGATCCCGCTCTTTGTGCTCGCCGGCTTCTCCGTCTGGTTTGCCTTCAACTACGCGGCTCTCGGCGCCGCCAACGGCGCCAAGTTCCCCGCCGGCGTCACCGCTTGGCCCGGCGTCTCACCCCTGCATCTCCGTCTGGCGCGCGCGCTCTGGCCGCTGCTGATCAATCTCTGCTTTTGCCTGCTGGCCGTTCTGCCGCTCGAACTGTTCCGCTCCGACCTTTCGGTCCCGGATATCCCGCTCACGTGCCTCGTTTTCGCAGTCGCCGGCATTGGCGGCGTCGGCTACGGGATACTTTTCGAGCGGTTGGCGGCTCTGGTGCCCGGCATCGCGGTCGTCGAAAAGTTGCTGGGCTGGATGCTGTTCGTCACCAGCGGCCTCTATTTCGTCGTCTACAGCAGCGGCCCGATCGCGGGTTCGCTGCTGCTGTTCAATCCGCTGCTTCACCTGATCGAGGTGCAACGTAACGCGTTTGATCCTGGCTATCCGCTTCTCCTGGTCGATTTGCGTTATCCCGCCATCGTGGCGGCCGGGCTGTTCACGCTCGGTGCTGCCGCCCTCTCGATCAGGTCCGAGCGGTGATCCGGCTGCGCGGCGTCGGCTGCCTGCTGCCCGGGACACGCTTCGGCGCTGGCCGGCTGGGTTCCGACCGCCTGGTCTCCGGCCGCCTGGTCTCTGGCCGCCTGGTCTCTGGCCGCCTGGCGTTTGGGCCGGTTGATCTTGATATCCCAGTCGACCGAAGTGTCGCGATCCTCGGTGAGCCGCCGGAGGCGCGCACCCTCCTGCTCCGCCTGCTCGGCGGCCGCATCCGCGCCGACGCCGGCACCGTGTCCGGCCGGCCACGGCTCTCGCCGATCATCAACGATGAGAAACTGCTCCATCCGGCGATGACGGGTCTGGCCAACCTCCGCTTCCTCGCCCGGCTCTACGGGGTCGACCGCGACGTCCTTGTTCGAGCGGTCGATGCGTTCTGCGGCCTTGGCCCGCTGCTGACCGAACGTGTCCGCGACCTGGACGGCGGCGCGCGCCGGACCCTTGAGGCGTCGATCACCATCCTGCTTCCTTTCGAGACCTACCTGCTCGATGACGCGCAGCAACTCCCGGCGGCCATCCTCGGTCAGTGCCGCGAGGCCGCCCGTGCCCGCAACGCCGGCTTCATCTTTGCGAGCGGCGTGCCGCGCGCCGCGCGCCAGCACGCGGACGCCGCCGTTGTTCTCGACGGTTGCGAACTCACGTTCATGCCCGACC
>CAXUIA010000025.1:3890-11041 GCA_964250835.1 uncultured Acetobacteraceae bacterium
TCAATTTCTTCCGTGGTGTTGTAATGCGCCAGGCCGACCCGCACCGCGCCGCCGAACGCGCCGAACGCCAGGCCGCATGAACAAACCGCTCTCCGGACGCCGTGTCGGACCCGGCCGCGGATCCGGGACCGACGTCACGCCAGTCGACCATGTGCCCGCCGATCTCTCGCCCGCGAGCCGGCAGATTACTGGACGCGCCGCCGATCGCCCGATTGGATCCTGGCCCGACGCCGCACCGTATGCGGACGCCCTGATCGAAGCGAGCCACCGCCGACGGCGCCGGATTCTGACCCGTCTGGCGTTGTTCGTCGGCATGCCGACCCTGGCGACCGCGCTCTTCGTCATCGTCGTCGCCCCGCCGCGCTACTCCGCGCATGCCGAAATGACGTACCAGATCTATCGCCCGCCCTCGTCGCTCGCGTCCGGCCTCGCACAAAGCTTTTCCGGCACCAGCGAGAACAACAGCATCGATCTTGGTGCGATCGTCATCGAGTTCGTCCGTTCGGACGCCATTCTCCGGCGCCTCAGCCGCACGCTGCCGCTGCGCCAGGCCTTCAGCGATCCGCATCTGGACTGGTTCAGCCGCCTGCGGCCGAACGCCAACGAGACCGAACTCCTCAGCGGCTATCGCAGCCGCGTCAGCGCGCGCGAAGGCCTTGGCGGCTACGTGACGCTCGACGTGACGACCGCCAACCCGGCGCTTTCACTCCAACTCGCGCAAGCGATCGTCAGTGCCTGCAACGACATGGTCGACGGCATGACCGTGCGCGCCCGCGACGACGAAATGGCGTTTGCTCAATCGGAGGTTGCCCGCGAGGAGGACCGCGTCCGGCGCGCCCGCATCGCCATGACCGAGTTTCAGAACGCTCATGGCGAGGATCCGGACCGGGCCGCCAGCCAGCTCAGCTCCATCGTCGGCACGCTGGAGTCTGATCTCGCCGCCGCCCGCACCCAGCTCGCCGAAAGCTCGGCCTTTCTGCGGCCGAACGCGCCCGCGCTGCAGCAGCTGCGGGCGCGCATCACCTCGCTGCAGTCCCAGCTCGATGCCGAAAAGGCGCGGCTCGCCGGTCCGGACGGCAACACCTACTCGCGCCTGCTCGCCGACTATGCCCGCCTGCAGCTTGACGAGGAGTTCGCTCGCACCGCCTACACGCAGGCCGAACAAGGGCTCGCCGGCGCTCGCGCGGACGCCGCGCGCAAGCAAAACTACCTCGTCGACTTCGTCGAGCCATCGCTTCCCGACAGCCCCGACTGGCACGCGCCGGCGCGCACGGTCGCTTCGGTCTTTCTGGCCGCGCTGCTCGCCACCCTCATGATCTCGTTGATCGGCGGCGCACTGCGCGACCAGACGAACACGTGAAGCTCAGTTTCGCGCTGCTCGCGCACGGCCTTGCTGCCGACGTCGCACGACTGGTCACAGCACTCGTCAGCCAGGGCCACACGGTCGCACTTCACTATGACCTCAAGTCTCCCCTGGCCGACTTCGACGATCTGCGGAGCACGTTTGCCCATACCGACGCCGTCCGCTTTGCCGCCCGGATCCGCGTCGGCTGGGGCGAGTGGTCGGTCGTGCAGGCCACGCTCAATTGCCTCGCCCAAATCGACCAGGCTGGCTGGGCTCCGGACTATGTCTATTACTTGAGCGGCATGGACTATCCAATCCGGCCAAGCGCCCACCTGGTCGGCTTCCTGGAACGCAACAACGGTGACGAGTTCATCGAAACCGCCTCCGCCGACACGGAGCAGTGGGTCAAGACCGGTCCGCAACGGGAACGATATCTGTATCGCTGGCCATTCAATTGGCGCGATCAGTCGCTGCTCACCGAGATTGTCTACAATCTCCAGAAATGGTTCGGCTTGCAGCGCCCTTTCGTGCGCGGCCTGACGCCCTTCATCGGCTCGCAATGGTGGGTGCTCACCTGGCCAACGCTGCGGCGCGTCATCGAACTCTCTCAGGCACCCGATATCACGAGCTTCTTCCGCAGCACGCTCATTCCGGACGAGCTGTTCTTTCAAACGCTTGTCCGGCACGTGGCCGATCCCGCCCGGATCGTGAACTGCCCTCTCACGCTCTATCAGTTTTCCGACTATGGATTTCCGATCGTCTTTGAGCTGGACCATTACGATTACCTGACGAGGCAGAACTTCTTTTTTGCTCGCAAGATCTCCATCCATCGTCCCTTTCTGCGCGACAAGCTGGACCGGGTATGGTCGGGCGGCGTGCAGCTCACCGTGTTTCAGGACGAGAAGCTCGGCGTGCTCACCAAGGAGTATGAGGATCGCCGTCTCGCCTACCGGCGCGGACCACCCGGGCGAGCGCTTCCCGGCCGCTCGCAAGGCCGCTGGTATGAAAACCAGAAGCGCATCAAGAAACCCTATGTCGCGATCCTCGGTGACAGCACCGCCGAGCTTCGCATCGTCCACGGTTTGCTCGCCCGTCATCCCGAGCTGCGCTGCCACGGGCAGATCTATCATCCGACGGAAATCGAGTTGGCCGACGACGCCGAAAGTTTCGCGGGCTTTGCCACGACCGACCTCAAGCTACGCAACGCATCCGCGCCCGCGTTCCTGACCGATCTTGTCTGCGCTGAAACACAGCGGCACAGCGTCATCCTGCTCCGCCGCGGCCAGGGCTGGCACATCCCCGAACTCGTCGTCGATCGGCCCAACGTCCGCGTGATGATCGTCCGCAGCGACCCGCTCATCGCCTTCTGCGAGGCTCTGATCGGGACCGCGCCCCTGCTCCGTGAACCACTCGATCCCGATCAGATCAGGCGAACGCCGCCCGATTCGGCCGTTCTCACCTTCCGCCGCTTCATTGCCGATTACCGCACCCACCGGGAGTGGCTGGATCGCCAGTTCGAGCGGGGCGCGCGCGCCAAACCCGATGGCTGGATCGCGCGGATCGATCCCTACGATGCTCCGTCCGCCTGGACCCGGCTGGGCGGCGCCTGTGTTGGACTTGCATCTCTCGCGCCGCCGCCGATCAACCCGCAACTCCACCTGATCGCGCAGTCGCGCGCCGCCGCGATCGAGCTGCTGCTCGAAGGCGGCATCCCGCGCGTTGTTGTCGAGCAGCTTGAGGGATCGCGGCGGCATCTTGCACTTGCGCATGAGCTTCTTGATTGAGTCGGGGCTCCGCCCCAAACCCCGCCGGGGTCAGCGACCCCGGACCCGCGGTTTAGTAACCGCGATGGTCGGTGCAACGGTTTCGGTGCTGGTGCTGCCTTGCGCCGGCCTTGCGGCCACGCTTGCCGTTCCGAAACACCGTCCGCTTCGATTGCGGTGATCGGGAACAATGAGGTCGAGTAGGTGCATGCGTACGGTCTGGCCCGGCTCTCACCACCGATCAGGGCGAGCGTCGGAACGCGATACCAGATCGCCTCGCTCGGGCTTGGCCTCACCGTCGCTGAGAACAGCGGACGGCGGCTGATCAGTCACGGGGTTTGGGGCCGCCGGCCCCAACGGGTTCAAGGGCAGCGCCATTGCCTTTCTCAGCTCGCCAGCAAGCCGCGCGTCAGGACTTCCTGAACGAGCTGATCCTTGTTGCAGTGCTTGGGGGCCTTGTCGGGCCGCCAGCGCAGCAGGGCGGTCCCGTGCCGGAACCGCCCGTCGGTGACCTGGTCGTAGCTGACTTCGACGACCAACTCGGGGTGGATGGGCACCCAGGCGTCGGATCGCGCGGTGCGCCAGCGGCTTGGACCGCCGGGGGCGTCGCCCGAGAAGCCGGCGCCGCCGCGCAGCGCTTCCAGTTGGGCGGTCAGCGCCGGCCGTTGCGCGTGCGAGATGGCCGAGGTGAAGCCGACGTGGTCGAGTTTGCCGTGCTCGTCGTGCAGTCCAAGCAACAGGGATCCTACGAGCTTGGTGCCCTGGGCGTAGCGGAAGCCGCCGACGACGCAGTCGGCCGTGCGTGTTCGTTTCAGCTTGAGCATGGCGCGCTCGCCGTGGGCGTATGGCCCGGTTGGCTTGGCGATGACGCCGTCCAACGCTTCGCGCGACGCGTCAAGCCAGCGCTCGGCCTTGGCGCGGTCGGGCGTGAACGGGGAAAGCGTGGTGCGGTGCGCCTCGCCGAGCCGGTGATGGAGGCGCTCGAGCTCGGCACGCCGGCGCGGCAATGGTGCTTCGAGCAGCGAGCCCTCGCGCGCCGTGGCCAGGCAGTCGAAGGTGACGAGCAGGGCGGGCGTCTCGGCTGACAGCCGGCGTATCCGGCTTTCGGCCGGGTGAACCCTGTCCTGCAGCGCGCCGAATGAAAGGGTCTCGCCGCGCGGCACGACCAGCTCGCCGTCGAGCACCATGTCCTCGACAGGGGAGGCGGCGAGGGCTGCGACGATTTCCGGGAAATAGCGCCCGAGGGGCTTGCCCGACTTTGCCCGCAGGTCGACGTTGGCGCCCGACTTAAAGGCCAGGCAACGAAAGCCGTCCCATTTCGGTTCGAACTGCCAGCCGTCCTCGCCGGGCAGGGCGCGGACGGACTTGGCCTCCATCGGCGCCGTGTCGATGCCGAGCAGGAACACCGGCGGAGGTCAGGCTTTTTCGACTTGCCCGTATTCGAGATCCACGGGCGTCGAGCGGCCGAAGATCGAGACCGACACCTTGAGCCGGCCCTTTTCCTCGTCGATTTCCTCGACGGTGCCGTTGAAGGAGGTGAACGGTCCATCGGCCACCCGTACCTGCTCGCCCACCTCGAACAGGATCGACGGACGCGCCGGGCGCTCGACGCCTTCCTGTGCCTGCCGGATGATCCGTTCGGCCTCGGCTTCGGAGATCGGCGAGGGCCGGGTCTTGGAGCCCAGGAAGCCGGTGACCTTCGGGGTGTCCTTGACCAGGTGCCAGGCCTCGTCGGTCAGCTCCATTTTCACCAGCACGTAGCCGGGGAAGAACTTGCGCTCGGCGTTGACCTTCTGGCCGCGGCGCACCTCGACCACGTCCTCTGCCGGCACCAGCACCTCGTCGAAATGATCGGCGAGGCCCTTTTGCGCGGCCTGCTCCTTGAGCTGCTGGGCGATCTTCTTCTCGAAGCCGGAATAGACGTGCACTACATACCAACGCTTGGCCACCGATGTCTCCTCAGCCCTGCAGGCCGAACAGGGCGCGTACGCCGTAGCCGATCGCCTGGTCGAAAACGAGAAAGAACAGGGCGACGAGCACCGTCATCGCCAGCACCAGCCCGGTCGTCACGGTGGTGTCGCGGCGCGATGGCCAAGTGACCTTGGCCACCTCGGCGCGCACTTCGCGCACGAACTTGATCGGATGGACTGCCACTCAACCCCCTGTTGCCCGTTTGCTTTTGAAGCGCGTTGGCAGGGGTGGAGGGTCTCGAACCCCCAGCCTCCGGTTTTGGAGACCGGCGCTCTAGCCAATTGAGCTACACCCCTGCGCGGCCCGTGCCTCTCCGGCGCGCGGGAAGGGCGTAGAAAGGGCGGCTCCCGACTAAAGTCAAGCAGTCTATGGACTGCTGGACTGGTCTGGAGCGTCCCGGCAAAGCGGGTTTGGAGCGCCCACGCGAAACGGGTTTGGAGCGGGTGACGGGAATCGAACCCGCACAGCCAGCTTGGAAGGCTGGAACTCTACCATTGAGCTACACCCGCACCGTTTCGCCTCGATAGCACACGATCTGGTGGAGGGGGTTGGATTTGAACCAACGTAGGCGCAAGCCAACGGATTTACAGTCCGTCCCCTTTAACCACTCGGGCACCCCTCCGGCCGCGCCGGACCTAAGCGTAGCGTGTGCCTCTGTCAACGCGCCGCGGACTGCACCAATATCCATTCGTGACCCAACCAACCCGCCCGCTGACCCCAAGCCGCCGTCCAAACCCCCGGCCGTCCGGGGATCGACGTCCGGCGACCGCGCCAACCGCCGGTCCAAAGGCACCCGCCGGCACCGTGTGGCTGTACGGCCTGCACCCGGTCGCGGCAGCGCTGGCGACCCCGCACCGCCGCCTGCGAGGGCGGCTGCTGTCCGACGAGGCGGAGACGGCCCTCGAGGCCGAGCGCCCCAAGCCGTGGCCGCTCGCCGCCGAGCGGACGGACCGTGCGCGTATTGACCATCTTTTAGGCCGCGACTGCGTTCACCAGGGGGCCGCGCTGCTCGCCGACCCGCTGCCGCCGCCGCCGCTCGCCGCCTGTTTGGAGCGTCCAGGCCCGATCCTGGTCCTCGACCAGATCTCGGACCCGCGCAACGTTGGCGCCATTCTTCGCTCGGCCGCGGCCTTCGGCGTCGCCGCCGTCATCGCCCAGGACCGCAACGCGCCCGAAGAAACCGGCGCGCTCGCCAAGGCCGCGTCGGGCGCGCTTGAAACCATGCCGCTGCTGCGCGCCGTCAACATCGCCCGCACGCTCGTCGCCCTGCGCGCGTCCAACCTCTGGATCGTGGGGCTGGCCGCCGGCGCCAAGTCTCTCGACGGCCCCGCGTTCGCCAAGCGCCGCGTGGCACTGGTGCTCGGCGCCGAGGGCGAGGGTTTGCGCCGCCTGACCCGGGACAGTTGCGACGAGCTCGCGGGCCTCGCCATGCACGGCTCGATGGAGCGCCGCAACGTCTCGGTTGCCGCCGGCATCGCGCTTTACGAGCTGGCACGGCGCGCATGACGCTGCCCTCGCCCTGGCAGGAGCTCGAAATCGAGCCGACGGCGGATGTCGTGGCGATCCGGCGGGCCTATCGCGCCCGTCTCCGCCGCGTCACCGCAGCCGAGGCCGACCGGCTACGCGCCGCCTATGAGGGCGCGATCGCCGCCTCTTCGCCCGTTCCCACGCCGTCCGTGCCCCCCGAGGCGGCGAGCCCGATCGAAGACGCGCTGCGCAAGGGCGATCTGGTCGCCGCCGCAACCCTGATCGCCGGTGGGCGTGCGGCCGGCACTCTCAGCCTTCGCGACGATATCGCGGCTGTGGAACGTCTCCTGATACTTCTCACCAGGCCGCAGGCCACGCTGGACGACATCGAACAGGCCGCCTCCCGTCTGGCGTGGTTCGACGAGGACGCCGAGCTTGCCGCCGGCACGGCCTTCCACCGCTTGCGTGCCCGGCTGGCCGCCGAGCGCTGGCTTCGCGACACCCGCCGTGCGGCTGACCGGACCCGCGCCTTCGACGCTGACGCGGCCGCAGCCCGACGCATTCTTGGCCGGCGCCCGCTGCTCAGCGATCGCGCCGTCGTCATC
>CAXUIA010000025.1:11051-11479 GCA_964250835.1 uncultured Acetobacteraceae bacterium
CAGGCCGTCGGACGCTACCATGAGTGGATCAGCGACCGACTTGATCAGGCGGCGCTCGACGACGCGAGGCGGATCGCCACCCCGTCTCCATGATCGCCTACGCTGCCCGCGTGGTGCTTGCGGTCAGCGGCGGGCTTGCCTCGTTCGTCACGCTGCTGCCCGCGATGATTGCCGGCCTCATCGCTCTGTTCGACGTCAGCGCGCATGGACTGCTTGGCATGTCCGGGACGCTGCTGAACCTCGCCTCTCCCTTCCCGGGCAGCGGTGGGGGGCTTGCCTCCTATCAGGGCGTCACGGTCGACCTTCCGCGCGCGGCGCTTGCGTCCGTGCTGCGCGGCTTGCCGCCACTCGGCATGGTTGGGCTTGCGATCGCCGGCCGGACGCGGTGGCGGGCGAAGTAGCCGTCCAACACCTCGTCGTAGAGGGCG
>CAXUIA010000025.1:11489-13609 GCA_964250835.1 uncultured Acetobacteraceae bacterium
GCTGGGTGGGGCTGGCGAGCGCCGGCGGGCCGGGGGGGGGGGGGGGGGCCGCGGGCGCCGGGGCCGGGTGTCTCCCCGCTGGTGGGCCGGCGCTTCCTGGGCTGCTGGCGGCTGGAGTTCTGGCCCTGAAAAGCGGGGCTCCGCCCCGTACACCGCCAAACGCCGCGCGTTTGGATCCCCTTTATACCGGCGTGTCCGGGGCGGCTCGCCCCAGCGGGTCCGGGGCAGAGCCCTGGTCTAAATCACATAATCCGGCGGCAAGCTCTGATCCATGGTGAGCGCCGGCATTGCCGTATGCCGCACTCCGAGCGACCGCGCCGGATTGCCCACAACGGTCGAGTAGGGATGCACCGTCTCGAGCACGATGCTGCCGGCGCCCACCTTTGCGCCCTCGCCGATCTCGATGTTGCCCAGCACCTTCGCCCCGGCCCCGATCAGCACGCCGCGGCGCACCTTCGGATGGCGGTCGCCGCACTGCTTTCCCGTGCCGCCCAAGGTCACCCCTTGCAGGATCGACACGTCGTCGTCGATGACCGCGGTTTCCCCGACGACCAGCCCGGTGCCGTGGTCGAGCAAAATGCGCCGTCCCACACGCGCCGCCGGATGGATGTCGACGCCGAACACTTCCGACCCGCGCGACTGCAGCGCCAGGGCGAGATGCTGGCGCCCGTTGGTCCAATACCAGTGCGCCGCCCGATGGGCCTGCAGCGCCTGAAAGCCCTTAAAGAACAGAAACGGGGTTACGTGATCCGGGCATGCCGGATCACGGTCACGCACCGCCATCAGATCCTCGGATGCCGCCTCCAGCATGGCGGGATCGCGCGCGATCGCATCGGCGACAAGCCGCCGGAGCTTGTCCGCGTCCAGCCCGTCGCCGGCGAGCTTGAAGCCGATCACCGCCGAGAGCGCGTCCGCGAGCCCGTCATGGCGGGCGATCGATCGCTCCACCAGTCCCGCCAGCGCCGGCTCGTCGCCGGCAACGCGCGCGGCCTCGGCACTCAGGATATCCCATAGTCCGATGCGCCGAAGTGTCGCGGCATCGGATCTGCCCAGCGTGGCAACGTCCATCATCAGGCCGCTTCTCCCGTTCTGTCGGCCCCAGATGGGAAGCCGCCTGCCTTCTCGCCAGCAATGCCCATGGCTTGCCGCATGAACGCCCGCTTGAGCGCCGGCATACGTCCGACCCCCGCCAGCCCCGCGTCGCGCGCGACGCGGAGCAGTGGGTTGTCGCTGCTGAACAGCCGGTCCAGCAGATCGGTGGCCGCCAGCATCGCGAGATCGTCCGGACGCCGCATCGCCTGATAGCGCGCGAGCAAACCAGCACCGCCCGGATCGGCGCCTGACGAGACAGCGTCCGCGACCAGGCCAGCCAGCACGATCGCGTCGCGCAGACCCAGATTGAGCCCTTGCCCGGCAATCGGATGGATCCCGTGCGCCGCGTCGCCCACCAGCGCCAGCCGCTCATCGACGTAGCGATGCGCGTGCATCGCCGACAGCCGGTAGAGCCAACGACGCCCGATCGGCCGCACCTCGCCCAGATGTCCGCCCAGACGCCGCCTGATCTCGTGGGCGAAGATGTGATCGTCTGCATGCATCATCCGATCGGCGAGCCCGCTCTCTTCGGTCCAGACGATCGCCGACACGTTCGGCGCACCCTCCGTCGACGCCATCGGCAACTGCGCGAACGGCCCCGCCGGCAGAAAGTGCTCGAGCGCTTCGCGCCCATGCGGCCGCTCGTGGGCCACGGCGCTCACGATCCCGCTCTGCGGGTAGCCGATACGCGTCACCGGGATGCGCGCCGCCCGACGAAGCGGGCTGTCGCGGCCCTCGGCCGCCACCACGAGCCGTGCGCGCACGGTCTGGTCACCCGCGCGCAGTCCGAACCGTCCCTCCGACACGCCCTCCGACGAGACCTCGGCGGGCGCGATCACCTTCACGCCGGCCGCATGCAGGGTCCGGTTGAGGGCCATGCGCAGGCTGCGTGCCTCCGTCATGAAGCCGAACGGCCCGGCGCCCGCCTCCCAGTCCTCGAACTGGAGAAACAGCGGTGAGGCGGGCCGGCCCAGCTTCCCGTCGCTGACCCGGATCCGCTCGATCGGCTCGGAGGCAAGCGGCAGGTT
>CAXUIA010000025.1:13623-15414 GCA_964250835.1 uncultured Acetobacteraceae bacterium
GGCCCACACGCCCGCCGGCTCCAGCAGATCCCGTCGCGATCCGGACGCGACCGCGTAGGCGCGGCCGTCGAAGTCCGGGTGCTCCATCGGCGGCAATGCTCGCTTGTCGACGCAGGCGACCGACACCCCGCGTGCGGCCAGCAGGCAGGCGAGCGACGCCCCGACAGGCCCTGCGCCGACGACGCAAACTTCGACCTCGATCATGCCGGCGCGGTCCTTGACTGTGGCCGGCGGTGGGCTGAAGGCCGGATAACGCTCATATTGGCCATCATGGAGGCCTTCAAGCTCGGGAGCTGGCTTGGCGCCGATCGGGGTCAGGAGCTGGAGGGGCTCTTCTTGCGGCCCCGTCGTGCGCGGCACGCCGTCGCGTGACGTGCGTGGCACGCCGTCGCGTGACGGGGCGAGCCGCTCCGGAGCCCGTGTTTACGCGTCGGTTTTGCGATCGTCCAAGACACGGCGAACCGTGGCCACCAGTTCACCGGGACCGTAGGGCTTGCGCAGCAGCGCCACGCTGTCCGTCCGATACCAGTCTGCTCCCAGCACATCCGGCCGGCCGGTCGCGACGATGATGGGCAGCGCCGGATGCCTTGCCCGCATCGCACTCGCGACGTCCAGTCCCGTCTTGCCGCCCGGCAGGTGGATGTCCGTCACCAGCACCGAAATCGGCGTCGTTACCCGATCCGCTAACGCCAGGGCCTCGTCCCCGGACCCGGCATGGATCACCGTATAACCTGCATCTATCAGGCTTTCGGCCATGATGCTTCGTATCAGCAGCTCATCTTCGACCAGCAGGACGCACAAGGTGAAAAGCCTTCGCGTTATTCAAGCGACGGACGCCAACTCCCGTCTCTAACTCCCGTTGCGTCGCGGCCGATCACGAAATGCGGGACGTGACAACCGCGTCACAGGTTTGCCTGCTCTTCGACCGGCGGCTCGTCGTCGGGCGCGTAGTAGAGCTCCGCGCATGCCTCCGCGAGAACGCCACGCCTGACATCCACATCGTCGCGCCACGCGTCATCGATGATGTCGAGAACATCGATATTACGGTCTTCGAAATACATGCGGTGCACGTGCTTGCGCTCCGCCCCGTATACGATGCGGGTGATGCTCGCCCACACGCTCGCCATGCTGCACATCCCGCACGGCTGCAGTGTCGAGTAGAGTGCCGCACCACGCAGATCGTCCCGGCCCAGGCTTTCGCACGCCCGGCGCATCGCCACGATCTCGGCATGCGCTGTCGGATCGTGCCGCATCCCGACCTCGTTGTGCGCTTCGCCCACCACCTTTCCGTCGAGCACGATCACGCATCCGATCGGCGACGTCCCGGGCTTGGCCTTCGCCTCGTGGGCAAGCGCCAACGCACGCTGCATGAAGGCTACGTCCCCATCCATCCCGCTCACCAGCTCGGCCATAAACCAGGTGTCGCGATCTCGACCGAATGCCCGTCGGGATCGCGAAAATAAAGGCTCGTCCCGCCGCGCGGCCATACGACCCGGCTTTCGAGCTCGACGCCCGACGAGGCGAGCCCGGCCTCCCACGCCGCGAGCTCGCCCCACGGCATGCCGAAGCAGATATGCTGCTCGCCCGACGCGTCGTGCGGCGGGATTATCCCGTCTGGCGTTGGCGACGGGCTCGTTGAGCCGCCGCGCTGAAACAGCAGCAGCACCGACCCGCCCGGCACTCCCATTCCCGCCATGCGGTCGTCGCGCAGGAAGCACTCCAAACCCAGCACTCGCTCGTAGAATCGTTGTGCCCGGTCCAGGTTCTCGACGTAGAGCGAGACCTCGAGCG
>CAXUIA010000025.1:15424-17091 GCA_964250835.1 uncultured Acetobacteraceae bacterium
TGTGGCTGAGCCGCGGCGCGGTTTGGTTTGACTGCATCATGGCGCGCACAACGCGCCACCCGCCCGCGAGCTTCCACTCACCTGGACGATGCCGCGAAACGACACCATCCTTCGGCCGGCGACACGGAGGTCCCGATGTTACGCATGGAAGAGCGCAGCGCCGCCGCCGTTACGGTCGCGGTCGACCCATCCCTGCAGACGATGCGCCTCGACCGGGTGTTCTGGAGCCACTTCTCGCCCAATCTCGGCCCCGGCGGGTGGGTGACCGGGGTCCTTCTGGTCCATCTCGGCCTCGACCTGCGCACCGGCCTGCTCGCCATCCTGCTCGGCAACGTGCTCGGCGCGGTCCCGGTCGCACTCGCCGCCGTCATCGGTCCCGTCACCGGCCTGCCGCAGATGGAGTCCTCTCGCCGCGCATTCGGCCGTGATGGCCTGCGGCTGCCCGCCTTTCTCAACTGGGTCTACTGCGTGGGCTGGGATGCGGTGAACAATGTTCCCGCCGCCACCGCTCTCCTGGCGCTCATCGCGGTGACTGGCGCCTCGATCCCGTTCGCGCTCGGGCTCGCCGCTCTCGCCGTCATCCAGATGGTCGCCAGCATCTACGGTCATGACGTCGTCCAGAGCCTTCAGAAGTATCTCGGCGCTGTTCTGCTCGTGGTGTTCGCCATCGTCGGCCTGACCGCGCTCGCGGGTTCGGCGCACCTCTCGATCCCGGGTGCGAAGCCCACGCTGCCGAGCTTCGTGCTCGCGACCGCGATCCTCGCCAGCTTCAACCTGTCCTGGTCGTCATACTCGTCGGACTACACGCGCTATCTCCCTGCCGGCACCCGCCCCGCGGCCATCGTCACCCGCGTGCTCTGGGCGCTGCTGCTGTCGGCGATCCCGTTCCAGATCCTCGGCCTCATCACCGCGGGTTCGATCGGCGACGCGACGCCCACCGCCGTCATCGCCAATCTCCGCCAGGCCGCCGGCATCTTCGGCCCCGTCGCACTCGCCGCCATCGCGCTGTCCTCCATTACCGGCAATTCGGTCAACGACAACACCGCGTCGTACAGCCTGATTTCGGCCGGCATCCGCGTGCCGCGCGTGCTTGCCGCGATCGTCACCGCCTCGCTCGGCTACGTCCTCGCGGTTGCCGGCGCCGGCCGCTACGCCGACCTTTATTCGAGCTATCTGGTGCTCACGCTCTACTGGATCGCGCCCTGGACCGGGATCGTGCTCGCCGACTGGTGGCTCCGCCCCGGCCACGACTGCACGCCGCGCCGGTCGTGGATGCCGGAGGCGACGTTGTTCCTCGCCGTTTCGGGTCTGACGATCGCGCTGTTCAGCACGTCGGACCTTTACGAGGGTCCTGTCGCTCGTGCGCTGTCGGGTGCCGATGTGGGTTACTACGCAGGGTTCGCGCTTGCTTTCGGCGGGACGGTGCTGCTGGGCAGATTACGGGGTTCTGCCGCACACCGAGCTGGGGCGGTCGTACGGCGCACGTCTTCGACCTGACGGCTTTCAATCGTGTTGTCGGGTCGATCACCTGCTGGGAACGCGCCGGCGCGCGGCAGCATGGCGTCGAGCTCCCGGCCGAGCAGGTCCGCGAGCCAACGCGACGCGGCGGTCAACCCGTCCAGATCGAGGCCGGTCGGCACGCCCATGCGCGACAGCATGTAGTGGAG
>CAXUIA010000026.1:0-12124 GCA_964250835.1 uncultured Acetobacteraceae bacterium
TCCCCCAACAGTTTCGTCGTGGAAGTTCCTCAAGACACGTGGATCTTGTGCCCCTGGGACACGGCGCCGCTCTTCGTGCCGCCGCTCGCCCGCCAACCGGCCGCAAGGAACGATCCATGAGCGACGAGAGACGCGCCCCCGCCACCTACGGCGTGCTCGTGGGCACCATCAGAGACGGCCGGGAAGAGCCCGGCCGTTCGCCCCACTACGACATCTGGGTCGAGGGCAACGGCGACTTCCGCGTCGCCGTCAACGTCCGCTCACAAACCGGCAGCGACGTCTTCGCCTTCCTGACCGACAATTACACCAACGCCACCAGGCGCGACCTCCCCTCTCTCGCCGGCGGCCCGAAAGGCTTCCAGCCGCTTGCGACCGGTGCCGGCGGCCAAGGCCTCGACCTCCTGCGCGACAATCTCTTCGACCTCTCGGCGATGGTGCAGATCCCCCCCGACGGCCCTGGCGCAACCCTCGCACCGGACTTCGACGCCCGAATCAACGCCGCCAAAACCGACTCCAACGCCGTCCTTCTCGCCTTTGGCGACTTCTATCAGGACGGCGGCAGTGACACCGTGTTCGGCTTTTCCCCCGAAAAGGGCGTGCACGACATTCATATGAATCAGGGCAATTCCGGCTCCTTCGCGCACGACAACCGGGTCAACGGCGACGGCGCCCTCTTTATTCGCTACAGCAGCGGCAGCACCTTTGCCTTCTTCGCCCGCTTCACCACCCAGCTCCTCACCACCGACCCGCGCACCGGCAATCCCGTGAGCGACAGCGCCGGACCAAGCAGCCGCACCACCGGCGTGGCAGCCCCTCACCCCGCCAAACGCCGCGCCACGCCGAGATAGCCGATGGCTGCACGAGCCTCCGACCTGCCGCATGCCGCGACCGAAACGCACGACCCGAGATCGGACGCCCTCGACACCTGGCCGGTGCCCAAGCTGCTGCAAGCGCTGTGGGAGGGTCAGCTCGCCGCCGTCGCCGCGTTGCACGGCGCGCTCCCGTCGCTTGCCGCCGCAACCGGGGCCGCCACCGTTCGCCTCCGCGACCATCCCGCCGGCCGTCTCGTCTACACCGGCGCCGGCAGCTCCGCCCGGATCGCCGCCGGCGACGGCGCCGAACTCGCCCCCACCTTCGACTGGCCCGACGACCGTGTTCTTCTGCTGCCTGCCGGCGGGCCCGAGGCGCTGATCCGCGCCCGGGAGAACGCCGAAGACGACGAAGCCGCCGCCCTCGACGCCATCGACCGTCACCAGGTTGGCCCCGCCGACGTGCTCATCGCACTCGCCGCCAGCGGCGCCACCCGCTTCACCTGTGCCGCCGCGCGCGCCGCCTCCGCGGCCGGCGCGCTGACCATCGGCGTCGTCAACAGCCCCACCGCACCGCTGCTCGCACTCGTCAAACACCCGGTTCTCCTCGACACCGGCCCCGAAGCCATCGCCGGCTCCACCCGCATGAAGGCCGGCACCGCGCAAAAGGCGGCGTTGAACCTTTTCTCCACCGCCGTCATGGTCGGCCTCGGCCGCACCTATCGCGGGCGCATGGTCGAAATGCGCGCCACCAACGCCAAGCTGCGCGAGCGCGCCGTCCGTATGGTCGCCGAGCTCGCCAACACCACAGAACAGCAGGCGCGCGATGCCCTCAACCAGACCGGCGGCCGCTTGAAGCCTGCAATCCTCCTCGCCCTCGGCGGCGACCGGGCTGAGGCCGCGACGCCAAGCGCAAGTCTGCGCGACGCCGACTCCAGGCTAAACGCTCCATGAGGATTGGGGCTTTGCCCCAAACCCCCACCAAAGGCGGCCGCCTTTGGAAACCATGTGCCAGTCAGCGCTTGCGCCCGCGTCGCCCCGCCCATAGCTTCCGCCCGTCGGGGCGTGGCGCAGCCTGGTAGCGCGCCTGTTTTGGGTACAGGAGGCCGCCGGTTCGAGTCCGGCCGCCCCGACCATGGGGGAGGACCAATGGCGTTACGAGCTCGCATCTTTAAACAGCGCAAATCCGCCATGCAGTCCGGCCACGCCAAGGAAGACGGCTGGATCCTCGAATGGGAGCGCCTGGAAGCCAAACGCGCCGACCCGATCATGGGCTGGTGGGGTAGCGGCGACACCCGCACCCAGCTTCGCCTCAAGTTCGACAGCCGCGAGGAGGCCGAAGCCTACGCCAAACGCGAGGGCCTGACGTATGAGATCGAGATCGTTCCCGACCGCATCGTCAAGCCAAAGGCCTACGCCGACAATTTCAAGTTCAACCGCCCGTTCAACTGGACACATTAGGTCAAGACTTGCGGGCCCTTAGCTCAGTTGGATAGAGCAACAGCCTTCTAAGCTGTGGGTCGGTGGTTCGAATCCACCAGGGCTCGCCAATAATCCCGTTGTTCGAGATTACGGGCAGCCTGCCGTCGCCGAACACCTCTCGGCCGCAGGAAGCGCGCTCGGCTCGCTCAACAGCGACAGGAGACGCGAAATCCGAAACGGCTTCTCCAACACGTGACAATCAACCATGCCTTGAAAGAACGGCATCAGCGCGATCGGCAGTCCTGACATAACAACGATCGGAATATTGGATCGGAAACTGCGTGCAACCGAGGCAACGTGGCTGCCATGCGCTTTCCCGGGAAGCATGACATCGGTCACGACCGCTGTGAAGCGTGATGGCTGCCTGACGAACAACTCGATCGCTCTCTCTCCATCCAGAGCCTTGACGACGGTGAAACCGGCATCCTCCAGCCCTTCGCAAAGGACGTGCAAAGTGTCGGGATAATCGTCGACCAAGAGGATTGTCATCGTGGAGGCTCTCCGAACTTCGCACCTGGCTGAAGCCCGATCATGATCCTTAAAGGTAAACAGGCAATTGCCACCAATGCGCTCCGGAACATCCTTTCTAAGCGCAGCAGAACTATGTCCCGCTCTGGGCGCTTGAATGCCTGCGCGTGAAGACCTCAGGAGAGAAAGATGTCCGGCAGCATCCCACCGCTCGACAAAAACCCCTACGATTCCGCGAACGATCGTCCAGAACTTACGACCGAGGACGATCCGAACGATCCCGGCGCAATATCACCCGACGTCATTGCACCAGACATGGACAAGCCGACCCCCGTCGACATCGGCCCCCTGTAACAACGGCGGTCCTTCCGCAGGCGGTTCGAAGGGAGGGCGCACACGACCGCCGCGCACGAGCACAGCACGACCGCTCATCCAAACATCAGCACTGCTCACCGGTAGAGCCGAAACGCGGCGTGTGTGCATCCGGAGGCAGCTCTGCCTCCGCGGCGCCAACCGGATCCGCCGGCCGATCAGGGATACAGCAACGGCTGCAAGTGCTCGCATTCCGCGCAGAACGCGTAGTCCGCCGCATACATGTGCCTGACCCGTTGCAGCAATTCGTCGCCGAGCAGTTCGCGCGGATTGCGCGGGGATGCCGTCCATGTGCTCGGTCCGGTATCAGCGACGCCCAGCATCACGGCGGCTGCGCGCAACGCGTCGAAACCATCAAGCATCGGCACGACTGATCGCACGACGCGTTGTTTATTCAGATGCGTAAACCAGGTCTGCGGACTGAAATGAACCATGAACACATTAACAACGACTTCTTGCAAATCAACACTCTCGCCGAACTCGCGCACGACCTGTTTCTGCTCCTCCCACGCGAGGTTCTCCAAACTAACGTGCTGACGGAACAGTCGAAAATGCTCGTATATCGCAGATACGAAACGTTCAGCCGGATTTCGAAAGAAGCATAGCGTCTGCATCGTCTTCATCGCCGCCCAGACATCCGGGTAGAAAGTGCGGACCTCCCAGGATCGGAGATGACCATGATCAAGCGTCATATTCAAAAATGGCGTCTGCTTGACCCACCAGAACTCTTCGCCGTGATCGTGATAGGGAGCTAGCTCCGCGCGAAATGCCGTCCCCCCAGTCTTCGGGATGTGAACGAAGACAAACTGACGAGACTTGCTGACGATCACGGCTGCTCGCAATACAATTGCTACACGGTCCTACGAGTCGACCTCACGTTGAACCCTAGGGTCCCACGTTGGGTCATTCGGACTGGAGACGCAAGGGTCTCGCGCGTGATCAGTTATGACCAAACGTAAACGGCAACCTGAGCCCGGCTGGTCCGTCCGAAGCATTTGCCCTTCCACCGTAAGGTGGTAACACTTGCATTAACAACAACTTGCAGGGGAGATGTCTGTGCGGCTCGTGATCATCATCCTGATCCTGCTCCTCCTGTTCGGCGGAGGCGCCGGTTACGGCTTCGGTGGCTGGACCGGCTACGGCTACGGCGGCGGTATCGGCGCGGTCGTCCTCATACTGATCGTCTTGCTGCTTCTCGGAGTGATCTAGCCAGAGGAGCGGGGGACTTGCCCCCGATCCTTCCGCTTCCCTCGCCCTAGCCGTGACCGGCCGCGGCCTTCGCAGCCATCTCGCCCAAATGGCTCGTGTACTCATCGGCCTTATAAATATCAGACACGATCTTCTTCAGCGTCGCCTCGTCTTCCGTCTTCCCCAAGGCGGAAGCCAAAGTGGCGGCGGAGCCGAATCCCGTAATCCCGTAGTGCGACATGCGCTGATACTGCGTGATGATCGCGATGTCGTGCAGCGTTCCATCGGACGGCGCTTCCTTGACCCCGTGCTTCAACGCTTCGGCGACCAGGCCCTCCATACCCTTGCAGTGCTCGGGCTCCATCTCGCCGTGACCTTCAATCAGCGTCTTCAACGACGCCGTGTGCGCACCGATCCCGTCGACGGATTTCGCAAGCAGCTCCTTCAGCTTCGGATCGTGAGCCTCGCCTGCAAGCGTCTTGATCACCCTCGACATCTGATCGTTGGCCGACCAAAGATCCTTCATCTCGTCCGCATAAAGCTCTTGGAGACTGTTCGGTCCTGGCATGGTGTTCTCCCGATGTTGGTCTGCATTGCCAACGCCCGCCATCAAGGAAGTTGCCGCTCCGGCTCACATCCTCCGACGATTGCAGCCGCCTCCGCCAGCGCGCCGGCAATGCGCTCGCCGATGCGCGGATCGGTGCACACGATCGTCGGGCTCGGATGCGGCATCGCCAACACCCGCACCTCCGGCCTCGCGCGACTGACTGTCTCGCGCGCCATCCCGGCCACCCGTCCGGACAGCACGACCACACACAACCGCGGCAGCAATGCGAGCAAGTCTGGCAGCAACCGCAATCCGCTCATGATATCGGCCTGCTTGGGCGGCCGCTCGCGCAACGCGCCCTCGTCGAGCCACGGCACCACGTTCCAGATCAGCATTGACGTACGCACGATCCCAGCCGTTTCCGAAAACCGCCTGATGTTGCGCGCCGTCGGCGTCGCGTTGTCGCGCGAGACAAACCCCGCCGGCGCAACGCCGCGTCCGGGACGCTCCAGCAGCAACAGCACCGACGCGTCCGCTCCACCATCCGCGGGATCGGCATCAGGCACTGTTCGCCCCATCGCCAGACGCAGACTTGCCGCATAACCGGCGATCGGCCGCATCGAAGGCGAAGTCAGCAAAGCGCGTCGGTTCGCCCAGTCAGCCGGTTCAATCACGGCAACACGAACGAACCCTCGATCAGCAACCGCTCGGTGCCTCCGGTCGCCTCCAGAGCCCGCTCAAGTCCCTCGCGGCCGCCGAACTGAAATCCGATTTGGCTCCGATAGGAAGCGCACGCCTCGAGCTTACGGCGAAGATCGGTCACAATTGCACACTCATCCCACGCACGCATGACGTCGCCAAACGGCTCGGGACAGGATGAGCGCGTCGCGTAAGGGAAATCTCGCCACCACAATGTCGACGGCCTTCTAACCCGCCGGAGCGCCTCCACCGTCAAGCAGTGATCGACGTGGCCGCCGAGCGCTTGCGGCGCCAGCACCAGGTCGGGGGACAGCGCACTCAGCAGGCCGCTGAGCGCGTCCGTGACCGGTCCCAGCACGTCATCGGCCGCCAGTCGCGTGCCGAACAACGCGGGCGCCGAACCGTATCCGCGATGCGGCGCCTCCAGAAACGGGAACCAGCGCGCCGAAGCCCCCAACATGCGCGTCGCAACCCGGTCCTCCTCACGACGCAGTTCCATATAGTCGGCGTCCGGCGGCAGCCCCTTGTCGAGCTGGCACTCCAGCGCAAACCCGCGAGGCTGCGCCACCGATCCGGTGAACACCGTCACCACCTCGACGTCCCAGCCCGCTTGCGTCAGCCGGCCGATCAGACCGCCGCACGAGAACACCGCATCGTCGAGATGCGGTGAGACGGCGACCGCCAGGCTCACAGCAAATGCGGCGCCTGCCGATAGCGGCACGGCGTCATCGGCAACACCGTCTCGAAATCCAGTCGAGGCGGCTGCCCGCAAACTTCACGGTAAACACTCATGATCCGACGTCCCACGGCCTCCCAGCCGTATACGCGCCGGCACTCCTCAAGCGCCACCATCGCCAGACGGCGCCGCAATGCGGCGTCCTCAATCAGGCGGCGCAGCGCTGCCGCCTGGCCCACCACGTCGCCGGGTGCGACCAGCAACGCGTTCTCGCCGTGACGCAGGCAATCGGTGACGCCCACGACGTCGCACGAGACGATCGGCAGACCGCTTGCCATCGCCTCGAGCACCGTATTGGAGAACCCCTCCGCGTACGTCGGCGAAACGAACACGTCCTGGCCATGATAGACCGACGGCGCCGCCTCATAGTCCGCGCAACCGCTGAACCGAACCGGGCCCGCCAGATCAAGCGCCGCCGTTCGGGACCGCATGGCTTCCAAGTCGGGCCCGATCCCCGACACGGTCAGCGTGCATCGCACGCCCTGCTCGCGCAGCAGCGCCATCGCCTCGATCACGTCGAGCGCGCCCTTCCGGCGATCAACACGACCATGAAAGAGCAGCCGAACCGGCGCATGCGCCGCACCCAGGATCAGACCCGGCTTCGGCGCGAACCGCCGCACATCAACCGCCCCCGGCACGATCGTGAACAACGACATCGACACGTGGAGACGCTCAACGACCTCGTGCGCAAAGCTTTGGCATCCGATCAACACGGCATTGGCATGTTCCAGGACCCGCACCATCGCCAGCCGGTGCGTCTCGCAGCACGAACCAACCCAGTGCCCGTCCCCACCTTGGATCGACACCACGCACGGCACGCCCAATTCGCGCGATGCGCGCAACATCGTCCAGCCATTCGGGTAGCCGTATTGCGCATGGAGGACGTCGAACGGCGCACGCGCATGTTCCTGCCTGATCGTGGCAAGCATGTCCTCGATGTCGCGCTCGAAATCGCCCCCTTCTTCCTCGCCCATTGAGCGGCAGCCGATCACTCGAACGCCGTCCATCGGCGGCGGCGGCCCGCCGCCATAGATGCGCGTGCCAATCGGATCCTGCCGATATTGGCTCACCATGGTCACGTCGTGACCCGCGGCCACCAACTGCGCGAGAAGGTTGTGCGCATAGACGCTCATTCCACTGATCGCCGGAAAATACCGGCGCGAGCAGAACAAAATCCTCACGCGTAATGCTCCCGCAGCCAGCCACGGCTCCACGGAACCATCGTGTCCGCACGATAACTGTCCGAAGAGAGCTCGACGCACACCAGATTACGGAACCCGATCGCATCCAGCGCTCGCAAGCACGCGATCAAGTCCATATCGCCCTCTCCGAATGCGAGATGGACGTGCTTGCCGCGCTTCATATCCTCAAAAGAGATGGTTGCGATGTCGCCTGCGAACTCGCCGACCGATTGCTCGGGCACGCGCTCGCCCGTCACCATCACATGCCCCAGGTCAAGTGCCAGCTTCAGCGTCGGAAACTCGGTTGCGAGCGCCCGGAAATCATCCAGTGTCTCGATCAGCAGTTCGGGCTCCGGCTCCATCGCCGCCGTCACGCCGGCGCGCCCGGCATGCTCCAGCACGCGCGACAGCCCTTCGCGCAACCAGAGTGCTGACTGCCTTGGGTCGACGTCCGGCAACAGCCGTCCCGACCAGAACGACACCGCCTCCGACCTCAACATCGCCGCGATGTCGATCGCACGCCGCAGGAACGAGATCCGAAGGTCGCGTCCCTCCTGGCTCGGGCTCAGCATCGTTGGCCAATGACACGCCTTGTGGTCCAGCACAAAGCGCGCACCCGTTTCGATAACAGAACCAAGGCCGCGTCGCGCAAGATCGTTGGCGAGCGTTTCCGTCCGTTGCTCCCACCCCGCCGACATCGGATCGAGCACGTGATGATCAATCGTCAGAGCAACACCGTCATAGCCGCTGTCGGCAATGAGTGCGACGGCATCCTCCATGCGGTGATGGATCGTGCCATTCGTGTTGTATGCAAAACGGAGCGTCACGATTTCTCCTGTCGGTTCCGCCGCGCCGCTTGCGCCGAAAAACATCCTGGCTCCCGGTAAAGCGGATAGAGCCGCCCAACGATCTGCTCGGCGCGCGCGGTATCAAACCACGCCGGTCCGCGCGCACGCTCCTCATCTTCGGCCCGCAGCCTCACACGAAGCGCTCCCTCGCACGGCTCGCGCAGCACCAAGGCATCATCACGGTCCCGCAACCGCGCCACACCCCGCCAGCCGATCCGGCCATAGCTCATCGTCTCGCATTCGAGACCGGGCACAATCACCTTGACCGCGCGCACTTCGCTGTCCGCCTGCGAGCAGTCCACAACGATGATTTCCAGTCCCGCAGCCGCCAGCCGGTCAACCAGCCATGCCAGCCGATCCGCCGACTGCGCGACACGTTCGGCCGGCACGCCCGGCAACGCGGAAAACGCCACTTGGCGCTGCTTTGAAAACACCGTGCCTGCAAGCCGGTGGCGCAGCTCCTCAGCATCCTGGTCGAGCCACTCGACCATCGCCGCGAGCGCACGCGGCTCTTCCGCCTCCAGCCTGACGGCGTCGATCTGCGTCTCGATGTGGGCCTGCGGCATGACCAGACCGCACAGCTCGACCGGCCCGTGCGTCGCGACTTTCCGCACCCGCGAGCCACAAAACTCAAGCAGCGCCTTGCGCAACGAACGCACCGGGTCCGGATGCGCCGCTTCCCCGCACGCCGTCACCTGGATCGGCATCGCCGGCGTTCCACGGTCATCGCCCACCACGTAAAGATCGGCGATCCCGAACTCCGTCGAAGCGAGCTTGACCGTGACATCGATCCCGGCCGCGCGCAGACGCGTGACCAGCCCCATCACTGCCGCATCCGGCACATGGTCGAGCGGGACGGTAACGCCTTGATCGAGCGCCCTGTAATCGACAACGTTGCCGTCGCGCTGCAGCAGTTCCATCACGCCGTGCGCGACCGCGTGCTCCAGATCGAGACCCGCCCCGAGCCCGTTGGTGATCGGCGTGATCAGCCCGTCACGTTCGCGGAGGTCGTAACCGTGCGCCGCCACCCACTCGGCGGGTGCCAGCACGCTCTCGCCGGTCGGCCAGCGACGCGCTGACATCCAGCTCAGCACCATCTCCGGCTCGTATCGTGATCCGGCCGGCAAACACAGCGTCAGCGGATCGAGCACACCGCGCACCCCGTGCGTCCGCACCATCTCCCGGTAGGACCCCCGCAGCACCTCCGCGCGCGCCACGGACGCCGAATTGTGAACTTCCTCGCAAAGCTCGCCGAGCGCTCCGACCTCCGCTTCGATCGCCTCGAACCCATATCCATGACCCGTCGTCACCGGCTTGCCCGGCAGGAGCAGGTTCGTCTGCACGACCGGCACACCGGTTCGGTCGAGCGGATCGAGACGCAGCACGGACACCTCGCCGAACGCAACAAGCGACCGCCGGAACGCGTCCGCCACAGGCTGCAAACCGCTCAAACCCGGCTCCTCGCGCGCAACTCTTCCACCGGCAACCGCCGCACCGCGGGCGGGCCGCGCATGCCGTCCTCCAGCACTGCGACCGC
Organism: uncultured Acetobacteraceae bacterium; assembly: GCA_964250835.1. Lineage (GTDB taxonomy): Bacteria > Pseudomonadota > Alphaproteobacteria > Acetobacterales > Acetobacteraceae > CAXTPV01. The sequence goes on from CAXUIA010000026.1 coordinate 9,868, forward strand.
CATCCCGGTATCGATCCCGGGCGCATATTCGAACGGCGTGCACACCGTGTCGAACGCCAGTCCGCCGATGACGTCGCGGTAGCGGCTCAGCTCGCCGCGCGTAAGCGGAATGTTCTTGTGAAACGCCTTGTGGCTCGACACTGCGAGATTGCGTCCCGCTTCGTCCTGATCGATCTTGAACGCATCGCCGCAAAACAGCGTCTGCCGCGCCGGATCATGCAAAACCGACTGCCCTTCATAGTGTCCGCCCACATGGTGGAGCGTCTGTCCGGTCGGAAGCTCCAGCCGCTCATCGTACGGCCACGTCACCCGAAACGCCTTCGTCAGACGTAAATCCTCGCGCTGGATCGCGAGCGCGTCCGGCTCAAACACCTGCTGCAATTGCCACAGCGCGCCGTAGCCATGCACGTGACTTGCCGCCAGGAACCGTATTCCGCCAAGCCGCCGGATTTCCGCCAGCATATCGGGTGTGTAGTACGGCGCCGCCTCGAAAGCGACGTTCCCCGCCTCGTGCAACAGCAACCATCCGGTTCCATTCAAGCCAAATGGCGGCGCCGTCGCGAACCCGACGAGGTCGCGATCGAGCCGGCGCCAGGATCCTGTCAGCCGCGACGCCACCTGCGTCTCGGTCCAGAAATCCCAGCCGTCTTCCGGCAGGTCGTTGCGTGTATCGACGCAGACCGGACAGTCCGGCGGCGCGGCAAAGTATCGCTGCCAATGGCCGCAATTGCCGCAGGCATACATGGCGAACGCCATCAGGCGCAGGCGTAGGCGCGCGAGATCAGCGCCATCGTCCGCACATCGCGTTCGACGTCGAACACGCCCGCGACCGCCCCGCGCACGGACGCCGCAAACGCCCGCATCTGACGCTCGAACGGCTCTCCCGCGTCCACCGGCAACGCGCGCGCGTCGCCACCCGACGCGTCACGCAGCACGACCGTCCCTCCCGCATCCTGTCCCATCGTGTTCTCGGCCGTCAGCATACCGCCGGTTCCGATCACCTCGAGACGGCGGCGCGGCAGGGTCTCCGGATGATTAAAGGCCACATGCAACGAGACCAGCACGCCGCGACCCGTCCGGCCCACCAGCATCGCACCATCATCGACCGCGTAATCCTGCACACGATGCTGGATCAGCGCCGACACGTCTTCCACGGGCTCGCCGAGCAGATATTCAACGATGTCGAGCCCATGCGGCGCCAGGTCCATCAGCGCGCCTCCACCGGCGCGAGCCGGGTCCGCTCGCCAGTTCTCGGCACCGCCAACCTTTTCCCAACCGCGTCCGAGCCAGCACGCGTAGACGAGGCGCACGGCCGTCACGGTCCCGATCTCCCCGTCGGCCACGCCCGCGCGCATCCGTGCATGCGCCGGATGATGGCGCTGGTCGAATGCGGTTCCATAAACCACGCCCGCTGCCCGCACCGCGTCCGCCATCGCCATCGCATCGGCCAGCGTGCAGGCCATCGGTTTCTCGCACAGCACGGCCTTGCCGGCGCGGCATGCGCGCTCGACCACCTCGCGATGCAAGTCGTTCGGGGTCGCCACGTATACCGCCTCCACGCTCGGATCATCGAGCAGACCATCCAGTCCAGCATGGACCACGAGACCCGCGGCCGCGGCCGCCGCACGCGATGCCGGCGACGGGTCTGCAACTCCCGCGACCGTTCCCCCCGACGCGAGTATCCCAGGCACGCCAAAATCCCGTGCCACCCAGCCAAATCCGGCCACACCCCAGCTCATGCCGCTCATCACCAGCGCTCGGGGAGGTCGACGAGTTCGCGTCTGCGCGCCCAGTCCTCGACGTCCCTGCCGCTCACCGCAACGGCCGGACAACTCGTACGCAAAGCAAACGTCGCGCGCGGACCATATTCGCGCGCGTAACGCTCCGACGGCCAGCGGACCGCGCCCCCCTCATCATAGAGCGGGTTACGGCAAAGCGACGTTCCATACGGCGGCAATGCGAGCCCGTCGGAGATCGCACGCGCGGGCGTGCCGCCCGCCAACGCGAACGCCTCCACACCGTCGAGCGCCTCGGCCGGCGAAGCTTGCGGCGCCCGCCGTTCAATCACGCAGCGCGAAAGCTCGGCGTCGTCGTAGAGAGCAGCACCAGGAAACAGCCCGGCGAGCTCCAGGGCGCTGACCGCATCACCGGCCGACAGGTTCGGCCAGTTCCGGTTATGAACATGGCTGACCAGCACGCATCCCGATGCCGCCCGCAGCCGCTCCGCGATCTCTCGTTTCGGCGCAAGGAAGTAGAA
>CAXUIA010000026.1:12134-16610 GCA_964250835.1 uncultured Acetobacteraceae bacterium
GCGTCATGGCACGTCGCCATTTCGAACCGTGTTTCTCCGATCGGCCAGCGCGCAGCTGCGTCGAAACACAGCAGGGTGGCGTCCGGCACCATCCAGTGACGTGCCACCCAAAGCTTGGCGAACACCACGTCACCCCCGGTCACCGCCACCCCGCGCTGGGTCAGCGCCCGCAAATGATGCCCGATACCGCAGGCAAGTTCGAAAGCCGTCCCCGGTGCGTTCCAGTGCGCCTCCACGAGCCCGAGCCCCGCCACGAACGTCGGATCGCTCCAGCGATGCGCGAAATAGTCCGCGACCGGCCCCCAGCCGAGCAGCCCCATCGCGTCGCGCAACGACAACCGATCCCGCTCACGCACCAGCCGTTCCAAGTTCACCGACGGGGGCGCCGGTCCGCTCCACCACGCATCCTGGTCCGCCAGCAGCGCCACCATCGCCGCAAGCCGGTCTCCGCCGTCGAGCAGCTCCAACACCTCGGCCACCAGCCGGTCGCGCCCGACGCGCAGGTACGCAATCCCGTCGACGAGCGGCCACCGATCGACGCCGTCACTCAGCGAATGCGGACCATCGGGCCGCAGATCACGACCGGTTGCGGGCGAGACCAGCCTCATATCAGGCCCGCCGCGTGCAGCACACGCTCCTGAAACGGCTTAACCGGCCCGTCATGGACCAGCGCCATGTCGCCCAGCACCTGATCGAGACCGATCCGTCCAGGCCTCAGATGCTGGTCGATCTGCCACACGCGATCAAGCGTATCGGCCGCATGAAACGCCCGTCCCTCCGGGCTGTCGGCATCAAGCGTCACAACCAAGGCCGTCCGGACCTGCAGCGCCAGATCCGGCGCCAGCTCAGCCAAACACCGCGCCTGCGCCCGCCCCATCAACGGCGCGAGCAGATCACCCAGCAGGACCTCGCCTGCGAACCCGGCGTCAGGAATGAACGCATTGTGCAGATGATGCGCCATGGAGGCGAGCCACACCGTGGCCGGGTCGGCCCCGAACACCGGCGACAGCAGCACGCCGTAGACAGCAACCGCTGCGCAGTGCTCAGCATGGTTCTCGGCCGGCTCGAACACCAGCCGAGGCCGGTCCGGGCAGGTCGCTCCGGCGCGGGGTTGTGCCGCAAGCCGTGCAACGAACTCCGGCAAACGCACCTGCGGCGGCTCGCGTCCGAGAAGGAGGCTCTCGGCCAGCGACGGATCGACCGCCCCGGACACCGAAGCGAAGGCACGGCGCAGTGCAGCGCCAACGTCGGCCTCATCCACCGACAGGTCCCGCAGCACCGGCGCATCGACGTCGCCAAGCCGAACCATTGTCAGCGCGCGTCCGGTATGGCCGCGCATCGCAGCACCAACCGCAAGCCCAGCCACCAGCCGTGACCAACCGTCGGCGAACAGGCGCTCCATGATCGAACCGGCACGACCAACCGACCGGACGCGCTTAAGCTCGCCCAGTTCTCTCAATAAGGCCAGCAACGCACCCGGCAAGCGGACCGTCACGTCGGTCTCTTGATCGTTCATCGATCGTTACATCGCGCCGGTGCCTCAAAAAGCCAGCCGCGCCCGAAGTCACGAGCCTGTGAAGACCCTACGACTTCTTAAGTTCCTCAGGCTTATGCACCGCCTTCGCACCCGTCTTCTCACTTTTCACAACATATTGCGGGTCGTTCTTCGACGCTTTCGCAACATGACTTTTTATCTTGGTCTCCGACGTCACCTTCTTCTCGACCGTTCCCTTCGTCTTCCCCTGTGACGTGCCCCAGCTGACCTCGTCGCCCTTCTTCAAATCTGCCATCGTGTCCTCCCACCACCTCCAAGAGCGTCTATGCCAAGCGTCCACGACTTCACCGCCGAGACGATCGATGGACAACAGGCACCGCTCAGTTCCTATGCTGGGCAGGCTCTGCTGATCGTCAACACCGCGAGCCGTTGCGGCTTCACACCGCAATATGCCGGTCTCCAAGCGCTCCATCGCGACCTGAGCCCGCGCGGCTTTTGCGTCCTCGGCTTCCCCTGCAACCAGTTCGGTCACCAGGAGCCCGGCTCCAACGCCGAAATCGCAGGCTTCTGCACCGATCGGTTCGCCGTCACCTTTCCCATCTTCGCCCGCATCGAGGTCAACGGTGCTGCGGCCCACCCGCTCTACAACCATCTCAAATGCGCTCGACGCGGTCTTTTCGGGTCCGGCGCCATCAAGTGGAACTTCACCAAGTTCCTTGTCGACCGCACCGGTCGCGTTGTTGAACGCTTCGGTCCCGCCGTCACGCCAGCACGGCTTCGCCCGCGCGTGGAGGCTCTGCTCTAGAGCACCAGGGCTCTTCCCTGAAACCCGCATGGGGCAGCGCCAAGACCCGCGCGACGCTAGCCTTCGCTCAACACGCCGAGCAGCGCCGCTCCATAGCGCTCCAGCTTCGAACTCCCCACGCCCTTGATGGCTCCCAGGGCGCGTAGGCTGTCCGGCTTCGCGTCCGCCACCTCCCGCAGAACACTGTCGTGAAAGATGACATAGGGCGGCACTGCCTGAACCCGTGCCTCCGACGCACGCCAGGTCCGCAACCGCTCGAACATCTCGGCATCCGCCACCACCGGAGCCGGCGCGTTCGACACCACCACCGGCCGCTCCTCGTCGGCGCGAAGCATTAGCGTCGTCTCGCCCCGCAGGATCTCGCGCGCCGGTCCCGCGAACGCGAGCCCGCCATGCTCCGGATCCCGGCGCAGCGCGCCCCTCGCCAGCAACGCCCGTATCACCCCACGCCAGAACTGCTCGGATCGGTCGCGCCCCACGCCCCAAGTAGGCAGCTTATCGTGCCCATGACGGCGCACGCCCTCGGTCGCACCGCCGCGCAGCACCGACACGATGTGCGCCGCCCCGAACCGCTGCCCCGTACGATAGATCGCCGACAGCGCCTTTTGCGCCGGCACCGTCCCGTCAAACACCGAGAGCGGCGAGCGGCAATTGTCGCAATGCCCGCAGCGCCCCTCCAGCGTCTCCCCGAAGCAGCCGAGCAGCGCCGCCGTCCGGCATTCCGCCGTCTCGCACAGCCCGATCATCCCTTCGAGCCGCTCGCCCATCACCCGCTTCTGGTGCTCGGGCGCCGCACTCTGCTCCAGCCAGTAGCGCGCCCGCGCAATGTCCTCGCTGCCATACAGCAGCAGCGTGTCCGCGGGCTCTCCATCACGGCCGGCGCGCCCGATCTGCTGGTAATAGCCTTCCGGACTGTCCGGCATATCGAGATGCGCCACGAACCGCACGTCGGGCCGATCGATCCCCATCCCAAAGGCGATCGTCGCCACAACCGTCATCGGCTCGCCCGCCCGGAACCGGCCCAGTGCCGCCCGCTTCTCGATCGCCGACAGCTTGGCGTGAAACGGCACCGCATTCCGCCCCACGCCGCGCAGCGAGGCCGCCACCCGCTCGGTCTTCTCCCGCGATCCGCAATAGACGATCCCGGCCGCCTCCGAGTGGCGATCCAGCAGTGCAGCCAACTGCGCCAGCTCGCGCTCCTTCGGCAGCACGCGCAGATGGAGGTTCGGCCGGTGAAAACTCGCGGCAAACGTCCGCGCCTCCGGCATCGCCAGCGCCGACAGGATATCCGCACGCGTGCGACCATCCGCGGTCGCCGTCAGCGCCACCCGGGGCACGCCGGGCAAGCGCTCCGGCAAACACGCGAGCGCCCGATATTCCGGCCGGAACTCGTGCCCCCACGCCGACACGCAATGCGCCTCGTCGATCGCCACCAGCGACAGCGTCCGCCGCCCGAGCCGATCCAGCAGCGTGCCCGACAGCAGCCGCTCCGGCGACACGTACAGCAGTTCCAGACGCCCAGCCGCGAGCTTGTCCCAGACTAGCGCGCCGGCGTCTTCCTCGAGCTCCGAGTGCAGCGCCGCCGCCTCAATGCCCAACTGGCGCAGCGCCGCGACCTGATCATCCATCAGCGCAATCAACGGCGAGATCACCAGCCCCATACCCTGCCGGCACAGCGCCGGGAGCTGGTAGCAAAGACTTTTGCCGCCGCCCGTCGGCATCAGCACCAGCGCGTCGCGCCCCGCCATGATGTGCGCGATGCAGGGCTCCTGCAGCCCGCGGAAGGCCGGAAACCCAAAAACTCCCGCCAGGACCTCGTCAGGCGCGCCCCGAACCGAAAGTCCGCGAACCAACGCCTCCCGTACCGGCGCCACCGAGCCTCAGCTGCCCGACGGCTCGCTGATGCTGATTTCGACACGGCGCGCACCGACCGCCGCATCCTCGTTGCTCGGCGCGCGCGGGATCACCTGGATCCGGCTCGCCGCCACGCCGTCTCGCTGCAAGAGCTGCGCGACGAGCTGCGCGCGGGTCGCCGCGAGCCGCGCATCAGCCGTCAGATTGCCGTTCGCCTCCGCGTATCCCGCCACCGTCACCAGCGCGCCCCCCTGCGCGTTCGCCTCGCGCGCCGCCGTCATCACCGCCGGGCGGCGGCCGGGCGACCGGGTGGTGACGGATG
>CAXUIA010000026.1:16620-16952 GCA_964250835.1 uncultured Acetobacteraceae bacterium
CGCAACGAACAGGGTGGTCAACCGTCGCATCGTCAACCTCGAATCTTGTTTCGGCCGGGCCGGGCCTGCTTGCGCCAGCCGTCCCGGCGCGTCAATCAGGCCGCCGCCGACGCGACCTGCCCGCCCGACAGCCGCCAAATCCGGTCCAGCCGCTCGGCGCCGGTCAGCCGGTGCGCGATGAGCACCACCGTCCGACCCCCAACGGCCGCAAACAGCGTCTCCAGAAAGGCGCGTTCTGTCTGCGCGTCCAAACCCGAGGCCGGCTCGTCGAGCACGATCACCGGCGCCCGTGACAGCAGGGGCCGCGCCAACGCGACGCGACGCCCTTGCCC
>CAXUIA010000027.1:0-16952 GCA_964250835.1 uncultured Acetobacteraceae bacterium
CGCCGCCCGCCGCACGATCGAGGCCGACTGGCTCGCCAGCCCCTGCGGCTGGTCGCCGTTTGAGGGCGCTCAAGTCACCGGCTGGCCCGTCGCCACGATTGTGCGAGGCCAGATCGTCATGCGTGACGATGCCGTCCTGGGCACTCCCGCCGGTCGCCTTGCGGGTTTCGACTGATCGAGGCGGATCCCGGGCTTGCGATCAGCACCATCGCGGAACAGGTCGAGGCGGTCTGAAGTTGCCCGCGCGGCGGGACCCTGGGGACCGGCCCTCGGCATTGGCGTCATTCTGAGAGCAACCCCCAAGTCGCCCAAGCTTTGGAACGACGTCGAAGGAGCACAGTGCGATGTCGTCCACCACTCCAGTCTGGTTCATCACCGGTTGCTCCACCGGCTTCGGTCTCGAACTCGCCAAGCTCGTCCTAGGTCGCGGTTGGCGCGCCGTTGTCACCGCTCGTGACGCAACCCGCGTCCAGTCGCTGACCGAGAAGGCCGGAGACCGCGGTCTCGCCGTCGCCCTCGACGTCTGCGAGCAATCCGCCATCAACGATGCTGTGGCACAGGCCAAGCAGCGTTTTGGCCGCATCGACGTCCTCGTCAACAACGCTGGCTACGGCTATCAATCTTCCGTCGAGGAGGGTGTGGAGAGTGAAATCCGCGCCCAGTTCGATGCAAACGTATTCGGCCTGTTCGCCCTCACGCGCGCAATCCTCCCCACCATGCGCGCCCAGCGCCACGGCCACGTCATCAACATCACCTCCGTTGCAGGTCTGATGGGTTTTCCAAGCTCCGGCTACTACGCCGCCAGCAAACACGCCGTCGAAGGTTGGTCCGACGCGCTCGCGCTCGAAGTCAATCCGCTCGGCATCCACGTCACTTGCGTCGAACCGGGCCCTTTTCGCACCGATTGGGCCGGCCGCTCATTGAAACAGACCAAGTCGACCATCCCTGACTACGCCAAAACCGCCGCCGCCCGGATGGAGGCAACCTCCGGCTACAGCGGCAAGCAGCCCGGCGACCCGGTCCGCGCCGCCGAGGCGATGATCCACATCACGGAGATCTCAAATCCGCCGCGCCATCTCGTTCTCGGCAAGTTCGGCATCGACAACGTCACCGCCAAGTTGCGCGAGCGCCTGGCCAACATCGAGGCCTGGCGTGATCAGGGCCTCGCCACCGACTATCCCGACGCGACCTGAGCCAACATGAGCCCGCGCAACCGGCGCCGTCTAAGGCGCATGCTCGAGCTCGATGATTTCGAACGGGCCGCCGCTCCGCGCCTTCCGGCGGCCACGCGAGCCTACATCGCCAACGGCGCCGAGAGCGGGTCTGCTCTGCGCAACAACCGCGATCGTTTCGCCGACTGGCGCTTTGTCACCCGTGTGCTGCGCAACGTGACCGGCCGCGATCACGCCACGACCCTTTTCGGCCACCAATATGCCGCACCGTTCGGCATCGCTCCGATGGGTGCGTCGGCCATCCTCGCCTACGACGCCGACAACCGCATGGCGCGCGCCGCTCGCACGGCTTCGATACCGTACTCCCTCAGCGCCAACTCCATCACGCCCATGGAGGAGGTCATTCGGCATAATCCCCACGCTTGGTTTGCCGCCTACCTCCCGACCGACCCCGACGTTATTGACGGCATGGTCGACCGTGTCGCCACCGCCGGTTTTCCCGTGTTCGTTGTCACTGTCGATGTTCCCGTCGTCTCCAATCGGCTGGCCGAGAAACGTGCTGGTTATTCCATGCCGTTCCGCCCGCGTCCGCAGCTCGTATGGGACGTCATCCGTCATCCGCGCTGGCTTGGCGGGACCTTCGTCCGCTCCGTCGTCGCCCGACGCGGCTTGCCCGTCATTGCAAATGTCCGCCCAACCGGTGGCTTTCACATCTTCTCCCGCCAGATCGCGGCGGTCGGTGGCCAGAGTGCCTTTGACTGGACCCACATCGATCGGATCAGGCGCCGCTGGGCAGGTCCGCTTGTCTTGAAAGGTATTCTCTCACCCGAAGATGCTCATATCGCCTCCGAGCATGGCGTCGACGGCATCGTCGTATCCAACCATGGCGGTCGGCAACTCGACTACTCCGTGGCCTCCATAGAAATGCTTTCCGAAGTCAAGTTACGCAGCGCCGACATGACCGTTTTGCTCGACAGCGGTATCCGCCGCGGCACCGACATCCTCAAATCGCTCGCACTTGGAGCGGACGCGGTCCTAATCGGTCGGCCGTTTCTCTACGCCGCAGCGCTCGCCGGCGAGCCGGGCATACGACGTGCGATTGAGATCCTGGCCCGGGAGCTCGATATCGACACAGCCTTGCTGGGAGCGACCTCCCCTCACGACATTACAGCCGATCATCTCGTTCGAAATCAGAGCTCTGCCCCACCCCTCGCCGGGACCGAGCGCGCCCGGACCCCCGTCATAGATCAGGCCAGCGGCGTAGCCGGTAGCGCTCCTGCTCCGGCGTGAGCTGGCTCGGCCCGTCGGCTACTTGCGGCGGCAACGGGTCCATCTGCTCAGGCGCCGCCCAGCAATCCACCACGCCTAGGCTACGCGTGCAGTACGGCGCCGATGGGACAGGCGGGTCCGGCACCCGGCAATAACTCTTTCCCTCGTCCAGCCTGACGACCGAGCAGTCGCGTCCCGTGATCCCCGAATAGACCACATCGAACAGGTCGCGATGAAAGATCGCGATGCTGGCGCCGAGCGCTCCCACAACCGGCACGACCGTTCCCGGTGCACAACCGCCCATCACCAACATGATCGCCAGCACCGGCACGCTGCCCTTCATGCCCGCATCTTCGCAGACCAACCTTAACCGCCCGTTGCGGTGCTGCTGTTTGATCGCCCGTCGCGCCATCGCTATGGTCCCGGCCGACTTGCGAGGGGTATCCAGTCAACGTGGCCGATCTTTTCGGGGAGGTGGAGCAGGATCTGCGTGCCGAGCAGGCGCGCACGATGGTTAAACGATACGGAGTCGTCGTGCTCCTCATTATCATCGTGGCCGCAGCCGGTGCCGGTATCTGGCAATACCTGAATTGGCAGCAGCAGAAGGCTGAAGCCCGCTTATCGGGGGCGTACTTCAACGCCCTGCAAAGCCTCAACCAGCCCGGCGTCAACGATCCGGCAACCCAGGCCCAAAAAACCCTGCCGCTGTTCAGACCTCTTACAACGTCGGGCGCTGCCGGTGTTCGCTCGCTGTCTCGCCTCCGCATGGCCACCGTCGAGTCTGACGCCGGCAACACCAAAGGCGCCATCGCCGATCTAGACGCGCTCGCAAGCGACTCGCAGGCTCCTGGCCCGCTTCGCGACCTGGCGACACTCGCCTCTGTCCAGCGCCAGCTCCAGACCGGCACTCCGGCTGAGTTGGCGCTCCGCCTTCAGGGCATCGAGCAGCTGAACTCGCCATTCCGTGCGCTCGCTCTCGAGACGAGCGCGATGATCGATCTCTCCAGTGGCAAGCTCGACCAGGCTCGCCAGGTCCTGAGGACGCTGCTCGCCGACGAGAACGCGACCGAGGCCATCCGCGAGCGGGCCAACACGCTCCTCCAAGCCATCAGCCCGGCGGCCGGTGGATGACGGGTCATTTTCGCAGGCGCACTCTGCTCCGTCTCGCCGCTCCGGTTTTGGCCGCAGCACCACTCACTGCTTGCGGTCTGTTCAACGAGGATCTCAAGCCGATCACTCCGGGCCGTCGCGAGGACGTTCTGCCGCCGGCCTATGGATTGACCGTCGATCCAGCGCTCGCCGCTCAGCCGGTCACCCTCCCGCCCGCGGAACTGAACTCGTCCTGGCCGCAGCCTGGACACATCCCGACCCATGTCGAAGGCCACGTCGCTTGGAGCGGTGGCGACAAGGCCGTTTGGCAGGTGAAGATCGGACACGGGCAGGCCGCAGGATCGCAGCTCACCGCATCGCCGCTCGTCGCCGACGGACGCGTCTACACGATGGATGCCGACGCCACCGTTAACGCTTTCGACCTCTCGACGGGTAGGGGAGTGTGGCAGCTCGTCACCAAGCCCAAGAAACAGAAGAGCACCAACGGCGGCGGCGGGATCGCCTACGATGACGGCGTGATCTACGCGACCACCGGGCTTGCCGAGACGTTCGCCATCGATGCCGCCAACGGTCGCGTACGCTGGCACGTCAACACCACCGTTCCCGTCCGCTCGCCGCCCACCGTTGAGAATGGGCGTGTCTATTTCAGCGACATCGATCAGAAGCTGCACGCGATCAACGCCGGCGACGGCCATAACCTCTGGTCTTACCAGGCCTCGCAGTCCTTTAACGCGCTTCTCGGCCAGCCAGCCCCGGCGGTCGCCAACGACGTCGTGCTTGCGGGTTTCGGCTCGGGTGAGATCGCCGTGCTCGGCAGCCTCGACGGCGCGCTGGTCTGGAGCGACACGCTCGGCAGTACGGTGGGCGCAAGCCCGCTCGAGTTCTCATCGATCTACGCCGAGCCGATCATCGACGGCGGCACGGCCTACACGATCAGCGTCGGCGGACTGCTGACGGCCACCGACATGCGCACCGGCCGACGCGTTTGGGAGCGCGCAATTGCCGGAGGCCAAACACCTGTGCTCGCTGGCGACTGGATCTTCCTGCTGACTGTCGAGAATACTGTGACCTGCCTCGCCAAAGCGACCGGCCACGTGCGCTGGAACAGCGTCCTGCCGCGCTTCAACAAACCTAACTCCGGTAAGCAGCCGATCAACTGGGCCGGTCCGGTGCTCGCGGGCGACCACCTTGCCCTCGTCAGCTCCTACGGCCATCTGCTGCTCGTCTCGCCTCTCGAGGGTGCGATCGAGGACGAGCGAATGCTGCATGGTCCTGCAAGCCTGCCTCCGATCGCGGCCGACGGGGCCCTTTTGATCCTGACCAACGATGGGAGGCTGACAGCCTACCGCTGAACGACACTCTTCCGACGGTGGTCATTGCCGGACGTCCGAACGTCGGCAAGTCCACCCTCTTTAATCGGCTGGCGGGCCGCCGCTCGGCACTCGTCTCCGACGAGCCGGGCGTTACTCGCGACCGCAAGGAGGCCGATGCGACGCTGCGTGGCCGCGATGTGCGCCTCGTCGACACTGCCGGTCTCGAAGAATCTGCTCCCGAAAGCCTGTTCGGACGAATGCGCGCCTCCTCCGAGGTAGCGGTCGCCAGCGCAGCCGTCGTCGTCTTCGTCGTCGATGCACGAGCCGGCATCACTGCCGCCGACACGCACTTCGCCGCCTGGCTGCGTCGCCAGAACCGCTCCGTCCTCCTCGTCGCCAACAAGACCGAGGGCCGTGCCGGCGCCGCGGCCGCTCTCGAAGCCTTTTCACTCGGCCTCGGCGATCCGGTTGCCGTCTCCGCCGAGCACGGCGAGGGCATCGCCGACCTGATGCGCGAGATTGCTGAGCGCCTTCCGCCCGCTGCTCCAGCCCCCGGTGTTCCAGACAGTGAGAACGGACCAGCCGGCCCGCTCAAGCTCGCGATCGTCGGCCGACCCAACGCCGGCAAATCGAGCCTTCTCAATTGTTTGCTTGGCGAAGATCGTATGATCACCGGTCCTGAACCCGGCCTGACGCGCGATGCCGTTACGGTCGACCTTGCCGACGCGCACGGCCCGATCGCACTCGTCGACACTGCCGGCATGCGCAAGCGCGCGCGGGTCGAAGCGGCGCTCGAGCGGATGTCGGTCAGTGCCACTATCGAAGCCCTCAAGATGGCTGAAATTGTCGTCCTGGTAGTCGACGCAGCACTTGGCCTGCACGAGCAGGACCTTCATATCGCGCGCCTCATTGAACGTGAGGGCCGCGGCTGCGTGCTGGCACTCAACAAATGGGATGCCGTCGAAGACCGGAACGCCGCGAGGCGCGCGATCAACGACCGCCTCGAAATCAGCCTTGCGCAGATGAAGGGCATCGAGACCGTCACCCTGTCGGCTCTCACCGGGGACGGTGTCGCCAAGCTTTTCCCCGCCGTCCGCCGCTGCCACGGAGTCTGGAATCAGCGCGTCCCCACGGGCGAGCTCAACCGCTGGTTTGAAGCGGCACTCGAACGGCATGCAGCACCTCTCGTTGACGGCAAGCGACTGAAACTCCGTTACATGACGCAGGCCAAAGCGCGTCCGCCGACCTTTATTCTTTTCGGCACCCGCGCCGAACAGCTGCCCGAGGATTACCGCCGCTATCTCATCAACGGCTTGCGCGACAGCTTTGACCTGCCCGGTGTTCCGATCCGCCTCATGACACGCGGCACAACCAACCCCTACGCCGAGCGGTAAGCCACCCGGCGTGTCGGTCGGGATCTGCTGGACGGCCAGCGACGTCAGCGATCCCGCTCGACATCGCACGCGCTCGCACGGCCGGACTGTATCCTTCGGCGATTGCCCGCCAGCCCCCGCGCTTGGCTCAATGATCCTGAAGGCCTCGTGCTCGCAACCGATGAGAGGCGTGCTCGGACGGTTTGCTGCTCTCGCGAGCCCGCCAACTTTCAGCCGTTTAAGTCGCCTTAACCTGACTTAAACCTCATGGCGGCACGGTGTAAGCCGAACCCGGAACTCCAAAGCATGACGCTTTCGCTTCGCCACCGCATCCCACTCGGGTCGGTCCTCGTGGCGCTTACCACGCTTCTCGTGGTGCTGATCGGATCGACTGTGTTGCAGGCTAGATCCGACATGGCGAGCCTTCGCGGGCTACGTCAGACGCGCGCCGCATTGGAAGCCATTCTCGACCTCAAGCTGGAGGTGCTCCGCGCCGTGACTGGCGAGCGCGGCTTTCTCCTCACCGGCAATCGCGATTATCTCGCACCCTACCTCGCCGCCGCACGTCAGCTGCCGGCCACAAAGGCCCAGATCAAGGCTCGCCTGTCCGATCGACGGGTCGACTTGACGCCAATCCTGTCGCTTGTCGATGGCGATTTCGACGAGATGAACGCCTCCCTAGCGCTGCGCGCTCATCTCAATGTGGCTGGTAAACCCGTCCAAGGCGCCGAAGCCGGCCAATCCCTGACCGATCAGATCCTGAAGCGTCTCGACCGCTTGCAGTCTACAAAGAACGAGGCGCTCGACACTTGGCGAGTCGCCTTCGATGAAACGCGCGGCGTCTTGGCCGAGCTTGCTGGCGTGACCGCCGCTCTCGCTCTGATCTGTTTGGCCGTAGCTGGATGCCTGCTTCGGCGCGCCCTTCTGCGAACCCGCCGGAGCGAGGCCGAATACCGGCTGCTTGCGCGTAACATGAGCGACGTCGTCATCCGCTTCGACGACGACCTCAAAGCCACCTATGTTTCGCCAACTTCGGGAATGCTGCTTGGCCACGAAGCGTCCGACCTTGTTGGGCAGCGTCCCTTGGATCTTGTCCATCCAGACGATATCGCTGGCTTCGTCCGCCAATACAGTCGTCTGAGGGAAGGCCGAACCGAGACAGAGACGATCACGTTTCGTGTGCGTCACAAGGATGGCTTTGATGTATGGATCGAGTCTGCGCTTAAGCTCGTGCGCGACGGCAATGGTCAGAGCCAGGGTGTCGTCGCGTCGCTTCGCGATGTGTCCAGCCGCAAGACTCAGTCGGACGAGCTGCGCGCGGTTAATCTGGAGCTTGAGCGTCTAGCCCGTCATCTCGCTCAGGCGCGTGATCGGGCCGAGCAGGCTAGCTCCGCCAAGACACGCTTTCTCGCCGGCATGAGCCATGAGCTACGCACGCCGCTCAACGGTATCATCGGCTACGCGCACCTTCTGCGGCTTGAGGGTGGTTTGAGCGATGTGCAGCAAGCCCGGGTCGGAAGCATGCTGTCCGCCGGCGAGCACCTGCTGGGCATGATCAATCACGTTCTCGACTTTTCGGAGATCGAGGCCGAGCGCGTTGACCTGCAATCCTCCGAAGTCGATCTCATCGAGACCGCGCGAGCCTGCCTCGGGCTCGTCAAGCCAGCCGCTGAAGCCAAGGGCCTTGAGCTTCGCTTCGTCGTCGAGCCCGAAGCCCCAAAGATCATCACCGCCGACCCAGCTCGCTTGCGTCAGGTGCTGCTTAATCTCCTTGGCAACGCGGTTAAGTTTACCGAAGACGGCTGGGTCGAAGTGAGACTGCGCCCATCGACGGAGGCACATTTCCGTCTCGAGGTCATCGATACCGGACCCGGCATATCGCCTGCGGACAGCCATCGTCTGTTCAGTGAGTTTGAACGCGTCAAGACTGGTCAAGCCATTGAGGGCGCGGGCCTCGGGCTCGCCATCTCGGCTCGCCTAGTCGCACTGATGGGTGGCCGGATCGGCCATGACGATGGTCAGGGTGGCGGCAGTCTCTTCTGGGTCGAGCTCCCGGTCGGCTGCGTGCAGGACCGCGTCACGGCGCCAATCACCGAAGGTGCGCTTGCCTCCACACGCCGTCTACGCATCCTGATCGCTGACGACGTTGCCATGAACCGCGACATTGCGCAGGCTTTCCTCAGGGCTGCGGGTCACGACACGGTTACTGTGGAAGGCGGTCTTGCCGCCATCGAAGCGGTTGCCAGCAGTAACTTCGACGCGGTTTTGATGGATGTCCGGATGCCCGACATAGATGGGCTCGAGGCCGCGCGCCGGATCAGGGCCCTGCCAACGTCGTCATCCTCGGTCCCCATTGTCGCCCTGACCGCGCAGGCCTTCAGTGAGCAGGTTGAAGAGTGCCGGCTCGCCGGTATGAATGGCCATCTCTCGAAGCCATTCTCGCCGGACGCCTTGCTGCTGGCGATCGAACGCGCGGTCGCGATGGACCCGGCCTCGCTCGCGGACGCCGCAAAGCGCGACGCCGACTTCGCGGCTCTTCCGCTCTTCGACCGGGTGGTCTTTGGCCAGACCGCCTGCTTCCTCGAGCCAGGTGCCGCCGAACCTTACCTGCACACCATTGCCGGACGAGGCGAGATGCTGCTGACCCGTCTGATGCAGACGTTCGATGACGGTCTGTCGCTGGCCGCTGCAGCTCATGAATATGCAGGAAGTGCCGGAATGTTCGGCCTGTCGCGCTCATCCGAGCTAGCGCGCCGGTTTGAACGTGCCGTCCAGACTGCTTCCCCTGACGCCGCGCGGATCGGGCGCCAGTTGGCTGACGCAATTACCGCCAGCCTACCTGTGCTCCGCTCCGAAATCGCCAATCTGCAACCTTGCGCCTCGACCACAGTAGATGCTTGGGTCGTTGGACGGTCCTAGCGGCACTGGATGTCGCACTTCGTCCCAAGCGGGCGAGGGCCGCCACGGCCCGGCTATCAGGAACACGCAAATGTGGATGAGAAACGAACGTATGCGGCGCGCCATGGCGCGCAGCCGGACACTCCGGCGCATCTTCATGGGCGCCTCCAATCGTCTTCAGATGATGCTTTTGTCAGGCCATAAATGCCCCGACACGCTGACGACCCTGAGACAAGCCCGGCGCGGTGCGGAATCGCTTCTTAGCAATGACGAGATGTTCGTGCTTCACGAGCTCGGACGCGCGCAAAGCGAGCTGGAAGGTGATTTCGCCGAGTTCGGCGTCTACGAGGGATGCTCCGCCCGCCTGCTCTGCGAGGTCAAAGGCGACCGACCCTTACATCTCTTCGACACCTTTGGTGGTCTTCCAACCCCAAATGATCAGGAGGGCAGGGTCTTCGCGTCAGGCCATTTCACCAGTACTCTCGAGAGCGTACGGTCCATGCTTGCCGGCTTCCGCAACGTTCACTTCCACCCTGGCCTGTTTCCAGGAACGACTGAAGGCTTGAAGCATCGCCGATTTGCCCTCCTTCATCTCGACGTCGATCTCGAGGAGAGCACGGAGGCAGGCCTGAACTTCTTCTACGATCGCATGGTTCCGGGTGGCATAATCATCACCCACGACTACTCCATTATTCCAGGCGTAGCCCGCGCGTTCGAAAGGTTCATGAAGGGAAAGCCTGAGCGGGTCATCGAGCTTCCGACCACCCAAGCTTTCGTCATCAAACGCACGTAGCGGAAGATCGTCCGATTGACGAACGACCTCCCTTGTGACGAGAGACAGCCCTAATCGATGCTAAGTGCCGCCGCTTCCGGACCCTTCATACCCTGCACAACCTGCACACGCGCGACCTGCCCTTCATTAAGCGTCGTCAGCCCAGACCGCTCCAGCGCGGACGCATGGACGAAGATGTCCTTGCCTCCGTTCTGCGGCGTGATGAAGCCGAAGCCCTTGGTCGAATTGTACCACTTGACGGTGCCGACCATCTCCTCGGCCGAGCTCAGGTCAGGTGCGCGCCGACCAGGGCCGGAGCGGAAACCGCTTGGTGCGCCGCCCGGTGCGCCAGCGCCGAACCCACCGGGACGAGGGGCGCGTGGAGCAGGCCGCGCCTGCGCCGTGCTCTCGTCAACGGACAGAACCTCAGCGACCTGGCGACCCTTAGGGCCCTGCCCGATGCGGACACGCAAAGTGGCCCCCTGGCTCACCGTCTCGTGTCCGGACTGCGACAGCGCGTTCGCATGCAGGAACACGTCGCCGGTTCCGTCAGCAAGCTCGACGAAGCCAAACCCCTTTTCGGGATTAAACCATTTCACGCTCGCATCCACGTCGGGTCCGGACGCAATCACTTGCGAGCGGGGAGCGCCGAAGCCGCTGCTCGGACCGCTGCGCGGCGGTCCACCCAAAGGCCGGTCGCCAAACGACGGCGGAGGAGAAAAGTTATCGTCATCGAAGCCGCCGCGGCGGGGCGAACGGGCGCTGCGGTCGGTCCTGCTATTTCTCAACGTGGTCAATCCCGAGAATTAGATGTAGGGGCGAAGCTCGATCGGTGGTCTCTTTGTCCTGGCAATGCCCGGCGTTGATGCCTTACCTAGCTTCATGGTCGACTGTCTAGCATACAGACTTCGGAAGAGTGCGACAAATCCGTGTCACCCGCGCCGCCGAGCGCACCGGGATGAGGGTCCGAACCGCTCCGTCCGAACGCCGGTTTGCCAAACCGCCAACAGCTTCTATGAAGAAGGGCTGTTGCAGACGCCGCGACCCAAGAGGAACACCGACGTATGGGACCGACCACCCGCCGAAAGGCTCTAATCCCAGCGATCACGTTCCTGGCCACCACCGCCCAAGCCACTCCGCCCCAGGACCCAAACTCGATTTTCACCATCCAAATCGAAAACGACGCCGTTTCAACGCTCAAAGGCACGTCCGACCAATACTACACCGCCGGACAGCGACTCGATTACACCACCCCCACAGACGATTACGGCGTCGCTAAGCCAATTCAGGACCTCGGCCATTTTATCTGGGGGGATGGCGTGCAACGCGTCAGCATCGGCCTGACGCAGTCCATCTTCACGCCAAGAAACACCCAAATTTCACCACCAAACCCAAATGACCGGCCCTACAGCGCCGACCTGATCGCCAACTTCCGGCTCATCACCGACCGCGATACAAGCCGCTCCTTTATCGGCTTCGACGCCGGTGTGCTCGGCCCTTACGCACAGGGCGAAGAGGTTCAGAACGGTTTCCACAACCTGATCGGCGACACCCCCAATAAAGGCTGGGACTACCAGCTTCCCAACTCGCCCGTCTTTCAGGTCGACGCGGGCCGGATCTGGCGTCTCCCGATCATCCAGTCCTACGGCATCTCCACCGACGTGCTCCCGCTGGCGAGTGGCCAGGCAGGCAGCTTGCGCGATGAGATCCTCTTGGGCGGACAACTCCGCGTCGGCCAGGGATTGGACGCCGACTATGGTGTCGCGCGGATCGACCCCGGCATGAATGGTCTCGACGCTTACGTGCGCAGGCGCCCGGTCACCTGGTATTTCTTTGGCGGCGCCGACGGTCAGGCTGTCGCCTTCGACGAAACAATCAGCGGCAGCACCTTCCGCAATCCGAGCCGACACGCCGATCTGAACTGGGACGTGGGTGAACTCGAGGCCGGCGCCGCCATAATCTACCGCGGTGTCAAACTGTCTTACTCGCAGACATGGCAGACGCAGGAGTTCCGCGGTGCACGTAGCGGCTTATTCAATTTCGGCTCCGCAGCTCTGTCCTTCAAATTCTGATCGAAGGACAGCACCTTGATCACCTCACGCATCCTGACCGTCCTGGCGGCAATTTGCTTCGTGGCAGCCTTCGCGCTCGCCACCCTTATCCCACCCATGATGCCGCTTGGACAGGTGATTTTGGATGCCGACCACACCGCGCTCGTCTCGTTGCACGCCGCAACGATTGCGCGCCTTCCGGCGGCGATCTGGACCAGCATCCTCTATCCCTGCCTCGAACGCCCGTCGTGGTTGATCCCCGCAATGCTCGGCATCGTGTTCGGCGGGCTTGCGGCATCCTTTCGCCCCAAGCGCGCGCCACAAAAGCGCCGGCGCAGCAATTAGAACTCGCCTGTCACACCGGCCTCCGCTGCATTCCAACCGCTGTCCGCACCACTGCACGGTGGGCCGCATCGAGGCCGGCTGGTCCCAAGCGCTCCACCGCGACGAATAGCGCATCCAGCGCATCGCCGGCAGCTCGCGGTTCCCCAGCAACCCAGATCCCTGCCAGGTCGATGACCGTGTAGTGAAACCGAACCATCCCTTCCGCATCGCGGTCAATCACGTCAGCATGCCCCGCGAGCTGCAACGGTCCCGCTTTAACCCCCGTCTCCTCCAGCAACTCCCGCCGCGCCGTCTCCTCGACCGTTTCGCCCAGCCGCTGTCCACCACCCGGAAACGACAGCGCACCCAGCAACGGCGGCCGCCCGCGTCGCACCAGCAGTACTGACGACGCGCGCAGCACCACCACCCCCACGCCGACCAGCGGCCGTTCCGGATAAGCCCGCCCCGACATCAACCGGCTCCCAACAGCCGTGCGCCATCCGCATAGCCGAACAACGACAGCAGCGTCCGCACTGCGCGCCCACGCACTCCGGTCAGGCCCGGATCCCGGTCCAGCAGTGCCATCGCGTCCCGGCGCGCGATCTCCAGCAGCCGCTCCACTCCGTCCTCCAGCGCCAGCCGGAAACCTGGATGACCCGACTGCCGCAAGCCCAGAGCATCGCCGGCGCCACGGAGCCGGAAGTCCTCGTCCGCAATCAGAAATCCGTCCTCCGTCGCCCGCAACATCGCAAGCCGCGCGCGCGCCGTGCGCCCCGCTTCATCGTCATGCAGCAGCAGGCAGAACGACTCCGCGTCGCCCCGCCCCACCCGGCCACGAAGCTGGTGTAGCTGCGCCAGCCCGAAACGTTCTGCGTGCTCCACCACCATCACCCGCGCCGCTGGCACATCAACCCCCACCTCAATGACGGTCGTCGCCACCAGCACGCGCGTCTCGCCTGACGCAAACGCCGCAAGTGCTGCTTCTCGAACCGCACTCTCCTGCTGCCCATGTGCCAACCCGACCGCCTCGCCCAGCCGCGCCCGCAACGAGGCGAACCGGGCCTCGGCCGCTGCCAGGTCCATCGTTTCGCTTTCGCTCACCAGCGGACATACCCAAAATACCTGCGCCCCACCCGCAACCGCACGAGCAACCGCCGCCATTACCTCTCCAAGCCCAGCCAGCCCATGCAGCGTCGTCCGGATCGGCTTGCGCCCCGCGGGCTTTCCCTCGATACGGCTGACCGCCATCTCGCCCCACTTCGCGAGCAACAGCGTGCGCGGGATCGGCGTCGCCGTCATCACCAGCACGTCGACTGCCTCGCCCTTGGCTCCCAGCATCAGCCGCTGCCCCACCCCAAACCGGTGCTGCTCGTCGATGACCGCCAGCCCCAAGTCGGCAAACATCACGTCCTCACTGAACAGCGCGTGCGTTCCCACCACCAGCGGCGCCCCGCCAACGAGGGAGGCGAGCGCCTCCCGCCGCGCCTTCTTACCCCTCCCGCCCGTCAGCAGCACCACCGGCACCGGCGACAGACGCTCGAACGTCCGCGCGTGTTGCCGCGCCAGCAGCTCGGTCGGCGCCATCAGCGCCGCCTGCACTCCGGCCTCCGCCGCACGCAGCATCGCCAGCAGCGCCACCAGCGTCTTGCCCGCGCCCACGTCCCCCTGCAGCAGCCGCAGCATACGGCGTGGTGCTCCAAGATCCGCGTCGATCTCCGCCAGCGCCTCCGCCTGCGACGCTGTGGGTGCGAACCCAAACCGACGCAGCGCCTCCGCCCGCAACGACCCGTCGCCCGTCAGCGCTCGACCCGGCTCCTCGCGCACCCGCGCCCGCAGCAAGCCCACCGCCACCTGTCCCGCCAGCAGTTCGTCATATGCGAGCCGCGCATGCGCCCGCCCGCGTAATGCCGCACCGTCCTCCTCGGGCGCCTGCAGCGCGCGAAGTGCTGCGGCAAATCCCGGCCAGCCTTCCCGCTCGACCAGTGCATCCGGCGCCCACTCTTCAGGCGTCTCTGGCAACACCCGCAACGCCGCTCCAACCGCCCGCCGCAGCGACGAGGCTCCCAGTCCCGCGCATAACGGCCACACCGGCTCCAGCTGCGGGATCTCGGCGCGCATCTCGGCCGGCACCACGAAGTCAGGATGGGTCATCCGCAACCGCCCGCCATACATGTCGAGCCGGCCCGAGAGCGCCACTCGCGTCCCCACGGCCAACTGTGCCAGACGCGCCGGCTTGAACAGCGTGAGTTCCATCTCGCCCGTCCCGTCGCTCACCAGCACCCGCCAGGGCTGCCGCGCGTTGGCCGGCCGCGCATGCCGCAGCACCTCGACTTCCACCGTTACGATCCCGCCCGGCACCGCCTCGGCCAGCAGCGGCGACGCGCGGCGGTCCACCAGAGACACCGGCAAGTGAAACAGCACGTCCAGCACCGACGGCCCGCCCACCAGCTTAGGCAGCAGCCCGGCCTCGCGCTTGGACACGCCCCGCAGCGCGCTGATCGGCTGCCGCAATCCCTCCCACGTCTCCACGTCGTCTCGTCCCGGTCTGGCGCCGTTCATCACGCTCGCTATATGACGCACGTCATCATGAACGAAGTGCCGCCCGCTGCCCCTGACCCGCTCGACGCGCGTCGCCGGCGCATCCTGTTCCGCGCCACCCATCGCGGCATGCACGAGGCCGACGTCCTGATCGGCGGTTACGTCGCGCCCCGTATCGCGCGCTTTTCGGACGCCGAGCTCGACGCCCTCGAGGAGATCATGGAATTGGTCGACGCCGACCTCGTGGACTGGCTCCTCGGCCGCACCCCCGTACCACCGCAAAGCGACACCGCCATGCTTCGTGACATTCTCGACGCCGCACACCGGCGAGGCCGGCCCTGAGCGCCACCCTCGAGCGGCCCGCCACGACCGCACGCCCCACGATCTATGGCGCGCCTGAGGGCTACGACGCACGCCTGCTCGTGCGCCGGCGTCACGAGCACGCGGGCTCGCTGCTCCACGTGGCCCGCGACGACACCCGTCTCGCCCGCCTCGCCGACGCGATCGCCTTCTTCGACCCCAACATCGAAATCGTCCGCTTCCCCGCGTGGGATTGCCTCCCCTACGACCGCGTCTCGCCCAACGCCGCCATAGTCGCCGAACGCGCCGCCGCCCTCGCCAAGCTCATCGAGCCTGCAACCAGTCCCCGTATTGTCCTGACCACCGCCAACGCTCTGCTCCAGCGCGTCCCGCCACGTGCGGCCTTCAGCAACGCCAGTCTCGACATCGAGGAGGGCAGCGCGCTCGACACCGAGCTGCTGACCGAGTTCCTCGTCGGCCGCGGCTACACCCGCGCCGAGACCGTCCGCGAACCCGGCGAGTTCGCCGTTCGCGGCGGCATCGTCGACATCTACCCCGCCGGCGAAGGCGAGCCCGTCCGCCTCGACCTCTTCGGTGACGAGGTCGAGAACATCCGCCGCTTCGATCCCGCCACCCAGCGCAGCACCGACCGCATCCCCCGGCTCATCCTCCACCCGGTCGCCGAACTCGCGCTCGATCCTCCCTCGATCAGCCGCTTTCGCACCAATTGGCGCGAGCTGTTCGGCCAGGGTGCGGCCGCCGACGGTATCTACCAGTCCGTCTCCGACGGCCGCCGCTATCCCGGCCTCGAGCACTTCATGCCGCTCTTTCACGACCAGCTCGAAACGCTGCTCGACTATCTCCCCAACCCCACGATCAGCCTCGACCACCAGGCTGAAGAGGTCTTCCAGTCTCGCCTCGAAATGGTCGCCGACCACTACGAGGCCCGCAAACTCCCGGCCCGCGAAGGCGAGCTCACCTACCGCCCAATCCCGCCCAACCTGCTCTATCTAGACCGCGAAACTCTCGACCAGGTCTTCGCCCGCCTCGAAGTCACGCTCTTCAGTCCCTTTGCCAAGCCCGACGGCGCGGCCGGCATCGACGCCGGCGCCCGCCCCGGCGCGATCTTCGCCTCCCAGACCAACGTCCGCGCCGCCGACGGACCCAAGAACGTCTTTGACCTGCTTGCCGCCCAAGCACGCGAATGGGCCAACGCCGCCCGCCCGCGTCGCACGGTCGTCACCGCCTGGAGCCGAGGCTCACGCGATCGCCTCGCCGCCCTGATGCGAGAGCACGATCTCGCCGCTCACCCACTCGAAACCTGGCAGCAAACCCGTACCCTCGATCCCAAGCGCGGCATCGCCATCGTCACCCTCGGCATCGAGCGCGGCCTTGTCGCCGAGGATTTCGCCCTCGTCTCCGAGCAAGACATCCTTGGCGAGCGCATCTCGCGCCCGCCCCGCCGCCGACGCCGCGCTGACGAATTCATCGCCGAAGCGACCGAAATCGCCGAGGGCGACCTCGTCGTCCATCAGGATTACGGGATCGGCCGCTATGACGGCCTCGAAACGCTCACCGTCGGCGCCGCCCCGCACGACTGCTTGCGCCTGCACTACGATGGCGGCGAAAAACTCTACCTTCCCGTCGAGAACATCGAACTCCTGAGCCGCTTCGGTGCCGAACAGCAGGGTCAGCTCGACCGGTTGGGCGGCACCGCCTGGCAGAGCCGTAAAGCCAGGATGAAGCAGCGCATCCGCGACATGGCGGGTGAGCTCATCAAGACCGCCGCCGCCCGACGCGTCCGCGAAGCCCCGAGCCTCGCGCCCGCCGAA
>CAXUIA010000028.1:0-7391 GCA_964250835.1 uncultured Acetobacteraceae bacterium
CAGCCACCGAAGCCCTCCACCTGCCCGAGGCGTGGACGAAGTCCGCCCGCCGCATCGTTGCGGTCACGCAGGCGCATCCCGCCGCCAACATTTCTCAGCGTCTCCAGCCCCGACACGAGGGTCACTCCCGGCCGCAACGCGATCCGCACCGTCTCCCCGAACAGGTCGCCGCCCGCGATCAGCCCCGACCGGTCGAGCACCGTCCTGTCAATCAGCGCCGACGGTCCCAGCGCAAAACCGCGGCTCAGCACGTCGGGCTCCGACACCAGCACGGCACCCACGCGCAGATGCAGGTCTCCGATCAGGAACGATTGTCCGACCCGCAAATGCAGCCGCTCCAGCAACCGCGGCTCAACCGCCGCACCCGGCAGCCCGCCGCGGACGGCAAATGCTGCACCAAGATCGGGTGCCCCGCGAAGCGCCACCGTCCCGGCAAGCGGAAACGCCGCGTCCACGCCACGCACCTCGACCAGCCGACGGTCTCCGTCCGGGCCCTCTGCCATCGCGCGCACATGCAGCGCGTCCGTCGTGCGTCCGAGCCGCGCAAAGCCCGCTCGCTCGCCTGCCGTGAACCGGCGCGCCTCAATCGATGCCGCCACATCCCCGCCCAGGATCGCGCGCGACTGCGACGCGAGCCCGTGCCGGAACGCGTCCGCCGTCGAACCCGCCGCCGCCAGAGCCGCCACGCCGAGCGCCAGACACGCTAGAAAGATCCGGAAGCCAGCTATGCCCGACCGGAGTTCACGGCCTGCGAAGCGCAGCGCCAGCATCAGGCCGCGATCAACCGTCCGCCGTCCATCGCGACGCACCGGTCAAGCCGGCGCGCCAGCACGGGATCGTGCGTCACCAGCACCAAGGCCGCCCCACTCTGCGCGATCAGTTCCAGCATCAACTCCGAGACAAGACCAGCCGTGCGAACGTCGAGATTGCCGGTCGGCTCGTCGGCAAACAGCAGCTCCGGCCCGATTGCCAGCGCGCGGGCCAGCGCCACCCGCTGCTGCTCTCCGCCCGAGAGCTGGTGCGGATAGTGGGCCATCCGGTCCGCGAGGCCCACACGGCTTAGCCAGTCACGCGCTGTCCCGACCGCCGAGGGCCGCCGGTCGATCTCGAGAGGTGCCGAGACGTTCTCCATCGCCGTCATGTTGGGGAGGAGGTGAAAGTTTTGAAAAACAAGGCCGATACGGCCGCGTCGCAATGCCGCCCGTTCGTCCTCGTCGGCCGTGCCGAGATCGCGCCCGAGCAGCCGAACCTGTCCGCCCGTCGGCTGCTCCAATCCTGCCGCAACCGCAATCAGCGACGACTTGCCCGACCCTGATGGCCCGATCACCGCGATGCGCTCACCGGCACAGACGGCCAGATCCGCGCCGCGCAGGATCTCAAGCGTTCCTCCCGCCGAGCGGAAGCTCAGCCGCACATCAATCAACTCGAGCACACAGTCGGGCATCTCAGCCCAGTTCCAAACGTTTGAACATCATGGCCAGACATGGGGCGCTCGCGAGATTTGTCAGACTGCTGGTCTTGGCGGCACCGGTCCCATGCCTGGCAGCGCCGGTTCTGGCCATTCCGGTCGTGACTGTGCTCGGCGACTCGATCACCGCGGGCTACGGCCTTGCGGCCAATCAGGCGCTCCCCGCGCAGCTTCAGGCAGCCCTCGCGAAGCACGGCATGATGGCCGACGTCCGCGCGGCCGGCGTCTCCGGCGACACTGCCGAGGGAGGGCTCGCACGGGTTAACTTCAGTGTCGCCCCCGACACCACGCTGTGCGTCATCGAGCTCGGCGCCAACGACTACCTGCAGTCGGTCCCACCTGACGAGACCAAGACCAGCCTCCTCGGCATCGTGCGCGCGCTCAAAACGCGCCACATCAAGGTCGTTCTGCTCGGTGGCGTCGCACCCAAGCGCACTGCCGGCAGCTACGCCCACCCGTTCGACGCCATGTTCCCCGACATCGCGCGGGCAGAGGATGTCGTGCTCGACCCCGACTTCCTCGCGGGCGTTGAGGATCATCCCGAGCTCAAACAGTCCGACGGCATGCATCCCAATGCAGCGGGTGCCCACGCAATGGCCGAAAAGATCGCGCCCTATGTCATCGAAGCGCTTCGGCAACCGCCGTCGCCTGCACTCGTTGCGCCAGCAGGCACGGAGTGACGACAATGGCAGGCACCGCCAAGAAGACCGACCCAAAGCTTTGGGACGAGGTCAAGACCGAGGTCACAGAAGGAGACAAGGGCGGCAAGCCCGGCCAGTGGTCGGCTCGCAAGGCTCAGCTCGCAACCTCCGAATACAAATCAAAAGGCGGCAACTACGAAGGACCCAAGACCGAAGACAACCATCTCCGCCAATGGACAGAAGAGGAGTGGGGCACCAAGTCCGGCGGCAAGAGCGAGGAGACGGGGGAGCGTTATCTCCCCAAATCCGCCCGCCAGTCGCTGACCGACGACGAATACCGGCGCACCACCGCCAAGAAGCGCGCTGACACCAAGCGTGGCAAGCAGTTCAGCGCCCAGCCGAAAGACGTTGCCCGCAAGACGGCTCCTCACCGCGAAACCGCCAACACGCCGGAGTCCACAGCGGCCCTGATGGACCAGGCGCGCGCGCGCGGCATCGCAGGCCGCTCACGCAGGTCCAAGGGCGAGCTGGCGCGCGCGCTCCGGGTGAACTAACGCCCCGTTGATGCGAGTTCATGTGGTCGGCGGCGGCCTCGCCGGGCTGTCGGCGGCGCTGACGCTTGCGGATGCCGGGCGCGACGTCACGCTCTACGAGTCGGGTCCAGCCTGCGGTGGCCGTTGCCGGTCCTACGACGACCGCGTGCTCGGCACCCGCCTCGACAACGGTAACCACCTGCTTCTTTCAGGCAACCGCGACACGTTCGCGTTCCTGCGCCGTCTCGGCACGGCTGCTACGCTGACCGGTCCCGGCCGGCCGATTTTTCCCTTCATCGACCTCCAGACGCGCGAGCGCTGGACGCTGGATCTCGGGCGAGGCCGCATTCCGTGGTGGCTGTTTTCGCAAGCCCGCCGCGTTCCCGGCACGAGCCTGCGCGACCATGCGGCCCTCCTCAGGCTCATCCTTGCCGGCCCCGGCGCCACGGTGGCGGAGTGCCTGCCCCCCGGCGCACTGGCCGACCGTCTGCTGACCCCGCTCGCCATCGCCATCCTCAACACCGTCCCCGAGCAGGGCAGCGCTGGCCTGCTCGCCGCCGTGTTCCGCGAGTCGCTGACGCGCGGCGGGGCCGCCTGCATCCCAGCCTTCCCGGCCGTGGGTCTCTCCGAGAGCTTCATCGACCCGGCACTCGCGGCGCTCGAGGCTCAGGGCGCCGTCATCCGGCCCGGCTGCCGTATCGCTGGCTTAGCCCGCGAGAACGGCCGCATCACCGCTATGACGGGTCCCGACGGTGAAGTGAGGCTCGCGCCGGACGACCGGGTGGTGCTCGCCGTCCCCGCTCCGGTCGCGACCGCGCTGATGCCAGATGTCACCGGACCCGACGCGTTCGAGTCGATCATCAACCTTCATTTCCGCGCCTCCAACATCGGCAGCGTTCCCCACGTTGCCGCCGCCCGCTTCGTCGGACTGGTCAATTCCTTGGCCGAGTGGATCTTCCTAAAAGACAACGTGATCTCCGTGACGATCAGCGCCGCCAATCGTTTCGCCCACCTCGACCCCGACGCGCTCACCGCGCAAATCTGGCGCGACGTTGTTATAGCCCTTGGTCTGCCACGTGAGGCGTCTATGCCACAAGCCAGGCTCGTCCGTGAGAAACGTGCCACATTCGAAGCAACTCCCGAGCAGAACCGGCGTCGTGCTCGCGCGAGAACGAGCGTCGCAAATGTCACACTCGCCGGCGACTGGACGGCCACCGGGTTGCCGGCCACGATCGAAGGTGCGATCAGGTCAGGGCGAACGGCGGCCGACCTGGTCCTGGGTCGAGCCTGAACAGCGCGCACCTTCCGGCTCGACCTTCGGGTCGGGCGTGACGATGAGGAGCGGCTGAGTGATCGAGAGCGGTGCTGTTGAGGTGGGCGCGCCGGAACGGGACGCACCCGTGTCGGCTGACCCGATTGAAGCGGCAATCAGCGCCGCGAGCTACGCACTTTCAAGGCGGCAGAAGCCTGATGGTCACTGGGTATTCGAGCTCGAGGCTGACGCGACAATCCCGGCGGAATATGTCATTCTCGAACACTTCACCGACCGGATCGATCCGGTGCTCGAGGCTCGGATCGGCCGCTATCTCCGCCGGATCCAGGGCGCGCATGGCGGATGGCCGCTTTATCACGGCGGCAAGTTCGACCTTTCAGCGAGCGTAAAGGCTTACCTCGCTCTCAAAATGATCGGCGACGACGTCGATGCGGTCCACATGCGGCGCGCCCGCGCGGCCATTCTCGCCCACGGCGGCGCCGAACGCTCCAATGTCTTCACCCGTTTTCAGCTGGCGCTCTTCGGCTACGTCCCCTGGCGCGCCATCCCGGTGATGCCGGTTGAGATCGTCCTTCTTCCTCGGCGCTTCTTCTTCAACATGTGGCGGGTCTCATACTGGTCGCGCACCGTTCTGGCGCCGATGATCGTGCTGGCGGCTCTCAGGCCAACCGGCGTCAATCCGCGCGATGTGAGAATCGACGAGTTGTTCCGCGCTGATCCCAAGCGCATCCGCGACTGGATACGTGGTCCTTACCGATCATGGTGGGGCAATCTGTTCAAGGCGCTCGACGTTGCTTTGCGTCCCGCCGAACGTCTTGTCCCCGGACCGATCCGGCGAGTGGCGATCGAGCGTGCACTCGCCTTCATTGATGAACGTTTAAATGGCGACAGCGGCCTCGGCGCTATTTATCCCGCGATGGCCAACACCGTCATGCTGTTCCACGCTCTCGGTGTCGACCCTGCTGACCCGAAAGCCGCGATTGCCTGGGCGGCCATCCAGCGGCTGATTGTTGACGGCGAGGATGAAGCCTACTGCCAGCCCTGCGTCTCGCCGATCTGGGACACCAGCCTCGCCGGCTACGCGATGGCCGAAACGCACCCGGGCGAAGCGCCGGCCGAGGATGTTGGACAAGCCTGCGATTGGCTGCGCGACCGCCAGATCACTGATGTCAAGGGCGACTGGGCGATCAATGCGCCCGGTCTCGCACCAGGCGGCTGGGCGTTTCAGTACAACAACGACCACTACCCCGATGTCGACGACACTGCGGTGGTCGGCATGCTGCTGCATCGGCAAGGTGATCCAGAGCACGCCGATGCGGTCGAACGGGCCCGCTGTTGGGTCATCGGCATGCAAAGCCGCGACGGCGGTTGGGGCGCATTCGACATCGACAACGACCGTGAGTTCCTCAACCACATTCCGTTCGCCGATCATGGCGCGCTTCTTGATCCGCCGACCGCGGACGTCAGCGCGCGCTGCCTGTCGTTCCTTGCGCAGATGGGCCATGCCGAGGATGCCGAGGTCATCGCCCGCGGCGTTGCCTACCTCCGCCGCGAACAGGAACCGGACGGCTCCTGGTTTGGCCGCTGGGGCACCAATTACATCTACGGGACCTGGTCCTGCCTCAGTGCGCTGAACGCGGTCGGTATCTCGCATGGTGATCCCGTGATGCGTCGCGGCGCCGAATGGCTGCTGGCCAAGCAGCGCGAGGATGGCGGCTGGGGCGAGAGCTGCGAGAGCTACGAGGATGCTCCGTCAGGCGAGTACACCGAAAGTCTTCCTTCCCAAACCGCCTGGGCGCTGCTTGGACTGATGGCGGCTGGCCATTGCGATCATCCCGCGGTTGCGAGCGGCGTCGCTTATCTCACCCGGACGCAGCGCACGGATGGCGAATGGCAGGAAACCTCCTACAACGCCGTCGGCTTTCCGAAAGTCTTTTATCTTCGCTACCACGGCTACAGGCTGTTCTTTCCGCTTCTGGCCTTGTCTCGCTATCGCAATCTCGTTCGGTCCAACAGCCGACGGGTCGCGTTCGGCTTTTAGCCCGAGTCGACTTCGGTGCTTGGCGTCGTCGTTGGCCTTGAGGCAGAAGCAAGACTCGCTCGTCGTTTCCCGGGCGCGGTGGACGTTGCCGTTGGCGGCGGCACATCAGATGGCGCACGGCGCGCCGCCGAACGGCTGCTTGCGGCCGGCGCCCGCGGACTTGTCAGTCTCGGGCTTGCCGCCGGTCTTTCCCCCGATGTCGCCCCCGGCTCATTGATTGTTCCGCGCCGTGTGCTCGTCGAAGGCATGCCGTTTCCGACCGACCGCGATCTCTGCCGCCTGCTTGGCGGTATGACGCCGCACGATCTGCTGCACAGCGAGCGGATCATCGCCAGCATCCACGACAAACAACGGCTCCATCAAACCACGCGCTGCGCAGCGCTCGACATGGAGAGTGGCGCGGTTGCGCGCGCAGCTTTGGCGGAAGCCCGTCCGTTTGCCGTTCTGCGCGCCGTCTGCGATCCCGCCTGGCGTGCCCTGCCGCCGGTGGCCCTCGTCAGCATGTCGCCAATGGGCAAGTTGGCACTCGGCCGCCTCCTGGCCTCGCTTGGACGTCACCCGGGCCAGCTGACCGGACTGGCCGTCTTGGCGCGCGACGCCTGGCTCGCCAGACAAGCTCTCGGCAATCGGATTTCATCCATCCGATCGTTCGGCTGAGCCTTCTCGCGTTTATTTTCTGTTAGGCCGCGCCCCGCATAGTTGCTGCGGGCAAAAAACGCGGCAGCGCCCTCACGCCAAACAATCCAGTGAGGGTTTTGATGTCGACCGTTGCTCTGACCACCGCCCAGATCGCCTCTCTGTCAACGAATGCTGTTCAGGGGCTTGGCTCCGCCGCGATCCAGGGACTGACGACTGCGCAGTTTGACGCGTTTCAGACCTCGCAGATCGCGGTCCTGACCAGCGCCGAGCTCGGCGCGATCACCACGGCCCAGGCGGCGGCGATCACCACGGCACAGCTCGGTGCGCTGGCGAGCGCGCAGGTCGCCGTTTTGACGACCAGCGACGTCGACGCCCTCAGCTCGGCACAAGTCGCTGCACTCAGCACGACGGGTGCGACTGGATTGACCACCGCCCAGATCGCATCGTTCACGACCCGGCAATCGAGCGGTCTTGTGACAAGGGAAATCGCCGTCCTCACCAGCGACCAAGCCTCCGCCTTGACGACCTCTGCCGTTGGAGCGCTCACTTCCGTTCAGGTCGGCGCATTGACCACAGCCGCGCTGACCGGCATCGGCACCGACCAGATCGCCGCAATCAGCACCGCGGCGAGCGCGGGCCTGACCACCGGCCAGGTGGCAAGCCTCGGCACTGCCCAGATAGAGGCGCTGCGCACCGCGGTCGTCGGCGTGCTCACCACCGCCCAGACCGCGGCGATCACCGCGGGCGACATCGCCGCTCTCACCTCCGGCCAGGCGGCCGCGCTGTTGTCGGCTCA
>CAXUIA010000028.1:7491-16883 GCA_964250835.1 uncultured Acetobacteraceae bacterium
GCCACCGGCGCGCTCGCCGGCCTCACCACCGCTCAGGTCGCCTCGCTCACCACCGTCCAGGCTCCGTCGCTCACCACCGCGCAGGTCGCCGCACTCTCAACCGCCCAGGTCGCGGCGATCAGCACCGCCGACCTCCCCGTCCTCACCACCGCCCAGATCGCCACCCTGAGCTCCGCCGACGCACGCGCGCTCGGCACCGCTCAGATCAACGTGCTCACCTCCACCCAGGCGTCGGCGCTCAGCACGGCCGCCGTCAACGCCCTCGGATCGGCCCAGCTCAGCGCGCTCACCACCGGCGACCTTGTCACCCTCACCACCGCCCAGATCGCCGCCATCAGCACCGCCGCCCTGCCCGGCCTCACCACCGCGTCGATCTCCGACCTCATCGCCTCCACCCAAATCAAGGCGCTCACCACCGCCCAGATCGCCGCCCTCGGCTCGGCCGACGTCGCCGCCCTGACCACAGCCCAGGTTCAGGCGCTTGGCTCGGGTCAACTCGTGGCACTCACCACCGGCGAAGTCGCCGCACTCACCACCACCGAGGCCGCCGCTCTCACCACCAACCAGGTCGCGGTGCTCACCACCGCCCAGACCGCGGCGATCACCACGGGCGACATCGCCGCTCTCACCTCCGGCCAGGCGGCCGCGCTGTTGTCGGCTCAGGCGCATGCGCTCACCACCGGCCAGATCGCGGCGCTGACCACCACCCAGGCCGTCAACCTCTCCACCGCCGCCATCAGCGCCCTCGGCTCGGCTCAGCTCGCCGCCCTGCAGACCACCGAGCTCGCAGCGCTCGGCACCCAGCAGGTCGCAGCCCTCGCCACCGGCGCGCTCGCCGGCCTCACCACCGCTCAGGTCGCCTCGCTCACCACCGCTGAGGTTCCAGCCTTTACGACGGCACAGATCGCCTCGCTCACCAGTGGCCAGATCGGCGCCATTGGAACACAACAACTGAGCGTTCTCGGCACCTCAGATCTCGCAGCCATCACCACAATCAGCATAAAAGGGCTCTCGACAGATCAGATACGCGCCCTGACCACCAATCAAATCGGCACTCTCAGCACCGCGCAGTTCACGAGCCTCTCGACGCTCAATACGTCCTCGCTGACCACCAATCAAATCAGTGCGCTGACCAGTACAGAGTTCACCGCCTTCACCACTGCGCAGATCGCCTCGCTCGGCACCGCTCAGATCGCTGCGCTCACCACGAATGACCTGCCCTCCCTCACCACCTCCTCGATCGCCGCGATTACCACCACGCAACTTGCGTCGGTGACGACCAGCCAACTCGGCGTTCTCACCACGATGCAAATAGCGGCTTTCACCACAGCGCAAACCGGCAGCATGACCGGGACGCAAATTGCAGCCCTTTACCGCTGAAACGACTGGACGCAGATGAAAGACACGCCGACACTAGAACTCGAACATGGGCTGGAGATTGGACGGCTCAGTTTCGAAGAACTTGTCGGCCTTGTTGATCGTCTGCGACCAGCCGGGCCGGCGGTGACGCTCTACCAGCAATGGCTTGCGGCGCGATCACACACTTACGAGCCAACCTACGCCGCTTGGTTCAACCTAGGCGTTGAACTCTACGCGTCCGGCGACTTCAGAAACGCTGCCGCCTGCTATCAGTCTGCGCTTGCACTTCGTCCCAACTTCCACCAGGCCGCTATCAATCTCGGATTGCTGACAGAGACAGCAGATCCGGACGCTGCGCTCGCCATCTGGACGCAAGCCATGCAACCTGACGACGCGCGCACAGCTCTCCTCAACCAACGTGCTCGCCTCTGCGAAACATTAGGCCGCCTGGAGGAGGCCGAACGTCTACTGGCACAAAGCCTAGCTATCTCACCAGAGCAGCCAGACGCGATCCAGCACTGGGTCCACCTCCGACAAAAGACATGTCTGTGGCCAGTGCTGTCGGATCACATCGAGGGTCTCACGCTTGATCGACTTATCCAATACTCTGGGCCGCTCGCGGCACTCGCTCTGACCGACGATATTGCAATTCAACAGAACGTCGCACGAGGATGGATCGACAGGAAGACCACCCCTGTCCCACATCCATTGGCGCCACGACGACCCTACGGTCACGAACGTATTAGGATCGGCTACATCTCGTCAGATTTTTGCAGGCACGCGTTAAGTTACCTGATTGCAGAACTGTTCGAAACACACGATCGCAATCAGTTTAAAGTCTACGGCTACTGCACCACGCACGATGACAGCAGTCCCATACGCACACGTATCCTCGACGCATTCGATGAAGTCAGGCTCATTCGTGATCTCACTGACACGGAAGCGGCAAGACAGATACGCTCGGACGAGATCGACGTTCTCATCGACTTGAACGGCCTGACAGCAGGTTCCAGACTACAAATCTTACGCCACCGTCCGGCGCCTATTCAGGCGACTTACCTTGGTTTCGTCGGTCCGGTCCCACTACCAGAACTCGACTACATGTTCTGCGATCAACATGTCGTTCCGCCCACTGCTGCATCCCACTATCAACCTGTACCGCTCTCGATCGCAGAGCTTTATCAGGCCAATGACGGGAAACGGGAGATCGGCCGAACTATGTCTCGCGAAGAGGTCGGCCTACCGAGCGATCAATTTATATTTGCCTGCTTCTCCAACCACTACAAGATCACCGAGACCATGTTCGGCAATTGGATGTCAATACTTCTACAATCGCCCGGCTCCAGTCTCTGGCTTTGTGCGGATCATCCTCCAGCCAGAGAAAACATGCGTCGAACTGCCGTAGCGCGCGGGGTAGATCCCGCACGGCTCATATTCGCTGAACGTGTCGAACCGGCCTTATATATGTCGCGGTTGCAACTGGCCAACTTGTTTCTCGACACTTTTCCCTACAACGCGGGAACCGTCGCCAGTGATGCAATCCGCATGGGCCTGCCGTTACTGACCCGGTCGGGCCACTCTTTTGCCTCCAGGATGGCCGGCAGCATGCTTCGCGCAATCGGCGCCGATGACGGGATCACCGAGACCGACCAGCAATACATAACTCAGGCCGTCGCACTCGCGACTGATTGCAGCCGCTACGCCAGCTATCGAGAAAACTTCACGGCAGAGCGGTGGCAGCAGTCTTTGGGTGATATTGGTCGCTTTACAAGATCTTTTGAGCAAACTTTGAGTAGACTCTTGCAGTATCGCAATGAGGCCTCTTAAGATGCGCATCGTTTTCCTATGCCCGGCCGACAATACACCGACTGGTGGTATCAAGGTCATTTACCGGCATGCCGAGCTCTTGGGCGACCTGGGCTGCAGGGCCTTCGTCATGCACCCGTTCGATCATGATTTCACTTGTACCTGGTTCTCGCACTCGGTCGATCTGCTGCGGAAGCCAGACCTCTTCCCCGCCAGCGACTTTGTTATTATTCCAGAGATCTGGGCCGCGATCTTTGGTGGGCAGTGCCTCTCTCTTGGCATTCCCTACGCGATACTCGTTCAGAACGGCTATCTCACGCACACATTCCTTCCCTCGCCGACGTTTGCCGCATTGGACGAGATTTATGAGAAAGCCGCTCTGATCCTGTCGATCTCAAATGACACGACGGACATGATCCTGCTCAATTACCCTCAAATTAACCCATCCCGACTAGTGCCGACACGTTACTCCGTAGGACGTGTCTTCCAGAGTAATCCGCGACTGCCTCGCTGCGGTGGCGTGGTCTCCTACATGCCAAGAAAATTGGCAGATCATTCGGCGCGGGTCGCATTTGCCCTTCGCAACCATCTTCCTCCCGAGTGGGACGTGAGATCAATCCACAACGCCAACGAGGTTGAGTGCGCCGCCGCATTATCTCAGTCATCGATCTTTATGTCCTTCTCGGAATTCGAAGGGCTGCCGCTACCACCGCTCGAAGCAGCAATCGCCGGAAACATGGTGATTGGCTATACCGGCCAGGGCGCCAAAGATTACTGGATCGGCAGCCTTTTTCAGGAAATTGATCAGGGAAACCTCGTCTCGTTCGTCCGAGCCGTTGCAGACGCCGCTTGGCGTTTCCACAGGAACGCCGTCGACCTGAGCGACCTTCAAAGTCAAGCACGCCATCTTGCTCAAGCCTACTCACTCGAGACTGAGCGGGAGTGTCTGACACATCTTAAAAGTCGGATTATGGCTGTTATGGGCCATTCCCCTTATCGAGAGCCGCCCCACGGAGCGACTGGCCTCGTCAAGATCGGGTCGACCGAAGCAGAAGCAGCATAGCGGGGAGCTTGCACCAGCCCGAGATGACTTTCAAATGCGTTCCCGAGGCTTAGAAGACGCTGCTCGGACCATGCAGGCCCAATCAAGGATAGGCCAACCGGCAGTCCTCCAACAGTTCCCATCGGCACAGTCAGATGTGGGTACCCTGCCACCGCCGGCAGTCCGGACGCGCTGAACCCGTCATGATCACCATCGATCAAGTCGATAACCCAAGCCGGTCCGCCGGTCGGCGCAACGATGGTCGCCAAGTCGTACTGAGTAAGCAGCCGATCAATACCTTCTAAGCCTGCCATCCTTTTGGCCTCCGCGCGCGCTCGAAGGTAGCCCGTATCCCCAAGGCCCGCTGTAGCGTCAGCCTTGAGCATGAGGTCCTGGCCAAAGAGCCCCATCTCACGATCCTTGTGGGCATCGTTGAACGCTATGACCTGAGAGAGAGTCCGACTAGTCACCGATCGAGGGGTCGTTGCAAGATAGTTATTAAGCGCCACTTTAAACTCTGTTGTAAGAACGACCGTCTCTAGACTGCCAATCGCGTCCAAGTCCGGCCCATTTGGAAGATTGACGAGAACGGCGCCGGCTCTACGGAACACCTCGAGCGCACGCTCAAACAGCCGGTCTGTCGCTTCATGGTGACCGGTCAGAAACCGTGCGACACCAATTCGCTCCCCCGCAAGCGTGGTTGTGACCAAGTCTCTGCCGGGAAGGTGTGCATCGGTATCATGCGTCGCCGGATCGCTCGGATCAACTCCCGCCATGATCGACACCAGCAAGGCCGCGTCTGCGACCGTGCGTGTCATCGGACCGGCAGTGTCCTGACTTGACGAGATCGGGACCACACGAGAACGCGAGATGAGCCCGACTGTTGGCTTGAGACCCACAAGCCCCGTCATGGACGCCGGGCATGTGATCGAGCCATCCGTCTCCGTCCCGACCGCCGCCGGGGCCAGCGAAGCCGCTACAGCGGCCGCACTGCCCGACGATGACCCGCACGCTGTTCGGTCAAGCGCCCAAGGATTGCGCGTCAACCCGCCTACACCGCTCCAACCGCTGATCGATTGTGACGATCGGTAGTTTGCCCATTCCGACAAGTTGGTTTTCCCAAGAATGACAGCTCCCGCCGCCCTCAGTCTTGCCACAAGCGGTGCATCGTGCCCGCTCACGTTTGCTGCCAGAGCAAGGGAGCCAGCAGTGGTCGGCATAGAACCGGCGACTTCGATATTGTCCTTGATGAGGATAGGCACGCCATCAAGCGCGCCGAGCCTCTCGCCCGCCCGGCGCCGCCGATCGCTCGCATCTGCCTGTGCAGCAGCTTCCGGGTTGACAAGAACAACAGCGTGCAGAGCCGGCCCAGCCCTGTCCACCTCGTCGATCCGCGTCGTGTAGGCGCGAATTAGTTCAGATGCAGTCACCCGACCGCTTGAGAGATCATTCCGGATCGTGGCAATGTCAGCTCCTACAACGTTATACTCAGGCATCGTTGTCGCCGCCGTTGTAGCACCAACACCGACGGCAACCAGCCATCCCCACCACGGACTTCGCATAATCGGCCGATTCACTGCCCATTCCTATCTCTGTCGCTCTCTACCCACGCCCGACTAAATCGGAGCCCTTACGACAGATCTGTCAAGGTCGCCCTCTTTACCCTTTGCCAACCGATCTGAGGTCTAATGCTCTCACTCTCCGCAACGACAAAAGGACCAACGTGACAAACGCGCACGACGACTTGGGGTGGGATACAGCCGACGCACCGTTTGGTGACGCGCCCGTCCGTGCGATGACGCAGAACGAGATTGACGACCTGTTTGGCGGCTCTGCACGCGATGCTGAGCAGAGTGCAATGCAGAAAATCCTCGGCGCAGGACTTGTTCTCTACGAGCGCCTGCCGATGCTCGATGTAGTGCTCGACCGCCTAACGCGATTGGGCTCAAGCACTCTGCGAAACCTCTTGGGCGTCAACGTTGAGCTCTTCATCGAGAGTGTGAGTACCGTCCGGTTTGGAAGCTATCTCGACTCTGTTCCCCTGCCTGCTCTCCTGGGCGTTTTTCGCGCTCACGAGTGGGACAACCAAGGGCTGCTCGTCGTCGAACCGGGTCTTGTTTACTCGATCGTCGATATCTCACTTGGCGGCCGACGCGCCGGTCCGGTTCGCATCGAGGGTCGCGCGTTCACGTCCATAGAACGTAATATCGTTGAAAAACTGCTCGATCGTCTTCTTGATGATCTTGCAACAAGCTTCCTGCCGCTTTGCAGCGTAACATTCAAATGCGAGCGCCTCGAAACCAACCCGCGAGCCGCCTCTATTTCCAGCGTGAGCAGTGCTGCTGTCAACGTTCGCCTTCGAGTCGAGGCGGGAGATCGTGCAGGGTCTATCGAGCTGCTTCTTCCTTATGCAACCTTGGAGCCGATACGCGAGATCCTCATCCAACAGTTCATGGGGGAGAAATTCGGTCGCGATTCGATCTGGGAGAGCCATTTGCGAGAGGAGCTCTGGGCAACAGAAGTCGAGCTTGACGCAATCCTCGACGAGAGAAGCCTGCGTCTGTCAGAAGTCATGTCACTGAAGGTTGGCGACCAGCTAGAACTTAACGTCAGCGTCAATGAACCGATCAGCCTTCGCTGCGCTAACGCG
Organism: uncultured Acetobacteraceae bacterium; assembly: GCA_964250835.1. Lineage (GTDB taxonomy): Bacteria > Pseudomonadota > Alphaproteobacteria > Acetobacterales > Acetobacteraceae > CAXTPV01. Next base: position 14,349 of record CAXUIA010000028.1, read on the forward strand.
AGGATATTTACGGGTCGCCTCGGCCGCAAGGGCGCCAAGATGGCAGTGCGCCTCGAGGCGCGAGCCAATTGAGCAAATTACGTCTACGCTAACTTCTCAACAACCAAACCAGGCTACTCTCGTCTTGAGGATGTCCCGGAAGGAAGGACGGCCCGTGCCAGACCAGATGATGTTGGAAGCCGACAAGCTAGCTCACTCGATCGCTCAAAGCTTCGATGGTGAAGTAGACTCACTTCTCGAGCTGATACGTTCGAGCATGAAAGCGATGGACACGGAGATCGACAATCTTCGCTGCTCGTTTCTGCAGGAAGTCCGCTCATTAGCAGAGACGGTTGTTGCTGCTCGGCACGAGATTTCAAACCTCAAGGGCGAGAAAGAGTTTGGTAACCCGATCCCCGAGGCAACCGACGAGCTCGACGCAATCGTGTCGCACACGGCAGCTGCCACCGAAACGATCCTGCAAGCCTGCGAAAATCTCGACCAATTTGCTGCGTCTCTGACTGACGCTCAATCCATGCTGGTCCAGGACGAGACTATCAAAATCTATGAGGCCTGTAGCTTCCAGGACATCACTGGCCAAAGAATCAATAAGGTGGTCACGGCATTAAAAGTTATTGAAACGAGGATAGAAGCAATTACTGGACGTTATGGTCTAGACAATGTCGCGCGTGGTGTTGAAGACGCTGGCTCGCTTCTCAACGGTCCACAGTCGCCAGACGTTGCCATCAGCCAGGCTGAGATCGACAAACTTATGACATTCTGAGTTGCAGCTCTAACCTGACGGAGGATCGTCGATGCTCACCGACAAATCTATAAAGATACTGATTGTTGACGACTATAAGACCATGCTTCGCATTATCCGCAACGTTCTGCGCCAGATCGGCCTCTTGAACGTCGACGAAGCGAACGATGGCGCCGAGGCCTTTGCCATGCTGAAGCAAGGCGATTACGGGCTTGTGATCAGTGATTGGAACATGCAACCAATCACTGGCCTTGATTTGCTGCAACAGGTCAGGGCAGACGATAAGCTCTGCAAGTTACCGTTCATCATGGTAACAGCGGAAAGCAAGGTCGAAAACATCATTGCAGCCAAGCAGGCGGGTGTTTCCAATTACGTGGTCAAACCGTTCAGCGCGGAAACTCTCCGGACCAAAATCGATACGGTCTTTGCGGCCGCCTAGGATCTTGACGCCATCAAGTCTGACGTGACTGACCTGATGCCAACAGGTTGAAGGTCCGTGCGCCGCGGTCTAGCGACCCCGATCGGAGAGCCTCAGAGGGTGACCGTCGACGTAAGACTCGACGAGCGCGATGTTCCGAAGATTAGCTTTGAACACCATGTCAAAGGCATCTCCGATAACCGGGACAAGTCCACCAAACGCCTCAATCGCAATGTTGAACATCATTCTGACCAGGAGCCCGCGAGGAACTCCAATTCGCCGTGCTTCCCACACGATCCACATGGAGAGCATGGCAAGCGCAACATCCCCTACTCCAGGAACCAATCCAATCAAGCTGTTCAAACCAAATCGAAATCTAGTGCCTGGAATTCGCGCTGACCCGTCGAGCAGCCAAGCAAGCTTGCGCATGCGTCGCAAGCTGCGGGTAATCTCCTGCTCACCCATGGGCTGAACTCATAGTCGTTTCATGAGGGTTGTCTCAAAGGCCGTGATCGGAACCCGGGGGCTAGCTCAACGGTTCACTAAGCACCAGAGGAGTTCCTATGCCCGTCTTCGGCGGATCAAGCTTTAGATTTGGGGTCGGCCTTTGCTTCGTCATCATTGCCGCGTCCGGATGCGCGGATGACTCGGCAAGCACGTCACTATCCTCACCCACGCCACAGGTCAGCCGTCAGGCCTTCAAAATTCAATCCTTTCAGTCTGAAGCGCCGGTAGGAACAGCCACTCTCAAACCTTCAACGGCGAGACTAAACGATCCGTCTGCTCCTTCCGACAGCCCGCTCTGCGGCCGAGCTTTACGAGAAGCCGATAGTATGTCGGCCGCGATTTCTCCCCCTTCGCTGCGGAGTGGAAGCGCTTGTCTGCAGGCGGCCTGCTTTGACCCGCTGACAGACAGTTTCCTCGGTGCTGATGGCTTTCGGCATATCTGCCAGTAGTTCTCACCACGCGCGGATCGCCGTTCCGGCGCTTCGTGCGGCTGAGCAGAGGGCGCGGACACGTGCAGCGATCAAGCAGTTGTCGCAAAAATGCTCCTCAACGGTCGAGTGGCTCACCCCTTCGGCGCCGATCGAGCGGCTACCGACGCGTCCTAGGAGGTGTACGACCGCCAACCTGCGTCGTAAGGCGGCACGCTGGCGCTCACCGTCTCCCGTAATAGGCGCGACCTCAATGATCAGTGCCAACCGGCCGGCTCGGCGATACCGATGCTTGAAGAGGCCCACAAAGTGGATCTCCGGCTCCTTTGCAAGGACCGCCCTGCACCCAGGTCGACGTTGACGCGAACTGTTGCAACCAGGACACCTGGAGCGGGCGAAGGGATTCGAACCCTCGACCCCAACCTTGGCAAGGTTGTGCT
>CAXUIA010000029.1:0-8531 GCA_964250835.1 uncultured Acetobacteraceae bacterium
GCCATCGCCAGCGCGGGCGGGGCGAGCGCGCTCGCCGGGGTGCGGCTCTATCGCGGCCCATCAGAATCGCCACTGTCACCGGTCGAGAGGGCGGCGATCGCCGACGCCACCCCACCATCAGCGGCAGAAGCGCCACTTCGCGAGGTAGGTCAGTTGCTGCGGCAGCGTTCGTCCTGGGGCATGGCGCTCGGCTTCGCGGGCGTGATCTATATGACCTGGTTGTTCGCCACGTGGCTGCCGGGCTACCTAGAAACCGAGCGCCATCTCAGCGCGACGGCCGCGGGATATCTGACCAGCATTCCACTCGCCGCCGGCTTTCTCGGTGCGCTCGCAGGTGGATTGGTCGCGACGCGGCTTGGCCGTTCCGGGCTCGATGCACGCGCCGCATGCCGTTGGCCGGTGATCGTCGGCATGCTTGGTACGGCCTTGTTCACGGTTGCGGGTGCGCTGGCGCCCGGAGCGGCGGGCGCGATTGCGCTGCTTTCGGGAGGCGTGTTCTTGGCCAACCTGTCATCGAGTTGCGGGTGGGCGCTCGGCGCAGTGATGACCGCACCGGCGCGGGTCGGGACGCTCGAGGCGATCCAGAACGTCGGCGGCTCGCTCGGCGGCGCGCTGGCGCCCCTGCTGACGGGCGTGGTGGTCGAGGTCACGGGCTCGTTCCTGCCGGCGCTGATCGGTGCTGCGGTCCTGTCGGTGTTGTCGGCGTTGGTCTACTGGAGACTGGTGAGGGATCCGATCACTTAGCGCTGCGCCAGCTCTGCCTTGCATGTTTGTGCGAGCGCGGTTTTGGTCAGTCGGCGTGATTGGCGATCAGACGGTCGTTGATGACGCCTGACATGTCGGGCCGGTCGTTCTCGGTCCATCGGTCCTCGACGATCCTGTTTCTCCCGGTTCGCTTGGCGCGATAGAGCGCGGCGTCCGCGCGCCCGATAAGCGACTGGCAGTCGTCGGACATGCGATGCCACGCGACGCCGACCGAACAGGTGACTGCAACATGTCGCTGAACGCCCCCGAACCGATGTTCCCGGATGGCCTGGTGGAAACCGGTCACGCGTTCGATGGCCAGAGCCTCGGAGTCGTCGAGGACGATCAGCAACTCCTCGCCGCCGTAGCGCCCCGCATAATCCGCCGGCCCGAGGCTGAGCGCGATCTTGCGGCCGATTTCACGCAGTACCGTGTCGCCAAACGGATGGCCATGCTCGTCGTTGACCGTCTTGAAGTTGTCCACGTCAACGATGGCGAGAGCCATGCCGGACCTTTTCCTGGCAAGATCGCAACCGATCCGCCGCTCGACTTCGGAACGGTTCATCAGACCGGTCAAGCCGTCGGTGGTGGCCTGACGGCGGAGTGCTGCCAAGGCTTCGCGTTCGCGCCGTTTTGCCTGGACGACCGCTTTGCTGAGCTTCACCACTCCCGCGATGGCACCAAGCAGGCCGGCGACGTACGCCGCCTCCGCCCACCAACTCTCCCACCACGGATAAGCAACTTCGATGGAGACAGCAATCGGAGCGGAATGCGCGTTGGTGAGCGTGTCGAGCGCATACGCCTCGAGCACGTGGCGCCCCGGCGGCAAGGTGGCATAGCGTAGGGTGCCGGTGGTCGACTCGGCCCAGGCCCGGTCCACACCGGAGAGACGATAACGAAAGATGGTCGAATCTTCTGATGAGTAGGAGACCGTTCCGAGCGAAATCGAGAGAGGCTCGTGGCTGTATGGAAGCTTGGTCGCGCGCATGATCGACGGACCGACGCGCATGCTTGAGACCACGATCCTTGGTGGCGTTTGCTCCAGGAGACGTTCGGGCCGAAGCAGGTGCGAAAGACCCTGGCCAGTCGCAATCCAGATGGTGCCGTCCGTATCCTCGTAGATGCCGTTCTGGCTGACGTCGTCCCAGACCAGCCCCTTGGTGGAGTTTACGGAGACCCACTTCCTTCCATCAAAGATCGACACACCGAGGCTTGTGCCGACCCAGAGCCACCCTCTGTGGTCGAGGCACAGTGCGACGACTGTATTTGTCTCGATGTCGTGCTGCCCGAACTGTGCGAGCGCCTGCACACGGTCGTCCGACAGTTCGAGACGGAAGAGGCCGCCCGCGCCGGCGAGCCACAGGACGTTGGGGCCGCCGGGGATCATCGTCTCCGGCGTAAACTCGAACGGCGGCCAAGCTCCGCCCACCCGACTGACGCGGCCGTCGTCATGCCTGTGCCAAAGCCGTCCTGCGGTGATGAAGTAAGCGCCCATATGCCCGTCGGCCGTGATCGCGACGACAGGTCCATTATCCGCCGAGTCGCGCTCGGCGCGCCTCGGACCGTCTTGGTCGTCGACGTGAAAAAGCCCGTGGTCGGTCCCGACCCACAGTCGATGCTCGCCCGACACAAGGGTCTCAACGGACGGGACGCCGATGCTGCTCACGCGACCCGTAGCCGGGTCAAGCTCGATCACACTGGCGTTCCCGTGACCGGCCCAGATTTTGCCGTCGCGTGACAACGTGATGGCATAGGATGCGCCTGGTATCGTGTTGACCACCTGGATGTGCCCGTCGACTCGCCTGACCTCGTCAAGTGCTGAGTCCGTTGTCACCCACAGCGAACCCTTTCGATCGGTCAGCTCCTGCCAGGCGAGGCCCTCGGAGAGGCCGTCATCCTGCTGCAGGTTCTCCCACGATCCATAGTCGAGGCCCCTGAAGATCCCCCGTCCTGCGATCTGTATCCAAACCTGTCCCTCGCGATCGGTGAGCATGTTCGCGATCACGCCTGCCGGGATACCGTCGCGGGTGGTCAGGTGCTCCCATCCCGTCGCTCGCCTGACGATCAAGCCATCGCGGGCCTGGGTGACCAGATTGCCTCGCTGATCGCGGAACAATCCGACCTTGTTTTCCTGGGCGTCGTAGGCGCCGCCTTGGAACGGCAGCCTCTCGATGACCTCACTGCCTGAGACGGGATCAATCGTTGCCAGGAAATGATCTGATCGGGCGAGTATGTGTCGGCTGTCTCCCGGACCGACGAAATGGAACGGCTCTGTTCCCGATGGATCAGATGCGGTCCAGCATTTGCCTGGTCGTGGATCGACGAGGCAGACGCGACCGTTCTCCAGCGTCGCCCAAAGGTCGTCTTTGACGCTGAAGATGCCGGTCAGTGTCGCGGTGTATGGGTTGGACGACAGTGGCCCGGTCGTCGGTTCAGAGCCAGCGCTTCCGGTCGTCGGATCGAAAAGCTTGAGCCGGCCTCCGACGATCGCCGCGAGCTTGTCTCTCCATGGCACCATCTGACCTGTATCGAGGTAGGCGTCATCGGCTGTTTGCTGAAGCGGCTTAAAATGGAGACTGTCCGGTGGATGAGCGATGGAGGCAGCGGTTTCTGAGACAAGGATCTGGTTTGGAAAACGTAATGCTATTCTGCCGTCCTTTAGGACTGCGGTATCGAGGATCAGTCCGCCGTTCATTAAACCCTGGTCTAATCCAAGGTTGATAAACTTTCGCCCATCATAGGCGAACAGACCGTGCTCGGAACAGACGAAGATATATCCAACTGGATCCTGGACGAGACAACGCCCGCCGAGGCTGAGCAGTCCCTGAGCTGTGGAATATGACTTGAACGCGAGCCGTTCCGCCTTGGCCTGTAAAGGCGTTGTAATAACAAGAACTACAAGCACGACCGCACGTAAGACGTCAAAACGCGGTAGTATCGACCAGTATGTCTGACGTTGCGGTCGCGTGTGTGACATACCGTTCGGAACACTCGTTACAAGCCCGCACGCACTCTACCATTATACCGATGGACTCAGTGAGTCCGATCAGCTTGCCATGGACAAGCTATCGGACGCCGCCGAGGCGTTAAAGTGGACCGGGCCAGTGGGAGTCCGGCCGCGTTTCAGTGACCCGGCGCGTGGATCATGCCCGGATCGATCAGATGACCTGGCGCATGGATCATGCCGGGCGCGAACAAATCTTCATAGGCGGCCACCTGTGTGCTTGCTGCCGTGTTCTGCATCTGTGCGGTCGCGTCAGTCGTAGTGCTCGATGACGTGTGCTGCATGATCCCATGCGCCAGGGCGGGCGATGCAAGGGTGAGGGCAGTCACCATCAAGCCGGTGGAGGCGATCGACGGCCTTGTTCCCAGGATCCGCGTTGTGCGTGAGTGCTTCATGATCATCCCCGTCTTAGACGCCAGCGTTAATGCTGGCATGGACAGTAGATAGGACATCTGTATACAAATGACCAGTCTAGATCGGGGTAATCCCATGTAATTTTGTCATCCGCCATGCGTTCTCCTTGTACAATCATGACGACATCTTTCGGAAAACACCGTTAGGTGAAGTATAGTCTGTTACTTGAGACATGTTGTCATGCGGCGATGAGCAGTTGTAGTCCGGCTTTGCCTGATGAAGTTCGGCTCAGCTGATACGAGCGGCGTCCCCGCCGTATTCAGCACCGCATCTTCAGGTCCGTACCGACACACCTAACCAACCAGGATAAAAAAAGGCGGCACCGAGGTGCCGCCAAGTTTAGGGAGGAAACGTCCAAGATGCGGCGCGGCAGAGCCAGCGCCACACCGGCCAATCTCGTGCGCTGACGCGTGCTCGGCAAGAGGCGTTTTGCGATGCAACATAAACGTGATGTGGCCTAGTCGCACGGAGACAGAGCCTCCGACGTGCCGCCGACGCCTCCGTCTGCGAGGACATTTGCGGAGAGTGTGTCCTAAGAGTGAGCATCATATTCAAACTGATGCCAAGACTAGGTGAATGCGCTACCCTTTCCGTTCCCCAATAGATTCATAAATTAGGTGGAGGCGTCCTGGCACGTTATGAAACGGCTCTGTTCGGACGAGGGCGCCCGAATGTAGGGGTTGATGGGCGGGTTGGCCGGTCAAGCCGCTTCGGGCTCGATCCGCTTGTTAAGCAGCTGCGCCGCTCGGCCAGGGCGGACGCGCCGAGGCCGAAGGCGCTCGATGATGCGGGGCCTCGCCGCAGATGTCCCGGGTCAGGTTGAAGGCCGAGGCCTGCCCCTTGCGAAGCGCGCGCATCCTGTCGAAGCCGTTGATCGTCGCATAGGCCGTCTTCAGCGTCTTGAAGCCTGGACCGGCCGGAGCCATGGCCTCGGACCTTTACGTAGGTCTCATTGACTCGCCAGCTGGTCGAACACGGCCCATGCCATGCCAGCGCAGCCGGCGCTCGATCTCGGGTGCGTATCTCTGAACGCAGGGATAGATCGTCGAATGGTCGAGGAAGACGCCGCACTCGCCATCCTCTACTCGACGCCACGATAGCTACCCCGTAGCGGCAACACCAACGGATCGCCCGGAGCACGCTCTCGCCCTCGAAGTGTCGCCCCTTGAAGTCCGACGTGGCCTAGCCGCTCCACCCTCGAGAAGCCATCCGGAAGAACCGCCACAAGCTTTGCAATAAAGCCGGTTGACCGGCTCACTTAGCCCGCCGCGCGCTTGGGCGCGTTCAGCCTGGCAGCGCTGAAGGTTGCCACTCTTTCAAGCACCGCTTCAATTTTTGGTCCCGGAAAGACCATTGTAGCGCAGGGCGTGCCCTCGTCTACACGTCCTAGCACCGGGTGCAGATCTGCAATCGGCGAATTGGAGAATTGCTGCCGATTCCCCGTGTCTGGTCGATGCGTGGCGGGCCGAGGGACGTCAGGTCTACGGCGCGGCACTAGCCTGGCGGTAGACCTAGGACCTGGGCGCGGCCGGGATCGCGGCGTCGGATCGGGCGGCGATGTCGGTGTTCCTGAACGGGTGCGGACGGGCCGGCTCACGCCGGAACGCGACAGCGTCGTGGTGACCGACGAGCTCGGGCTGCTCGGCACACGGCAGCTGCTCGACTTTTTGCAGCTGCAGAAGCGGCACGGGTTCCAGATCGTGGCTGTCGGCGATCCGCGTCAGTGCCAGTCAATCGAGGCCGGGCGGGTAATCGAACTCTTGCGCCGGGCGTTCGGCGCCGAGGCGGTGCCGGAGCCGCTGACCACGATGCGCCAGCAGACTGAACGCGAGCGCGAGACCAGTCTGATGCTGCGAGAAGGGCAGGCGGGAGAGGCATTGGCGCGCAAGCGCGAGGATGGCACCGCGGTTCTGGTGCCGGGCGGCACACGCGAGGCGGCCGAGCATGTCGCGACACTCTGGCAGACGCGGCGCGAGGCCAACGCGCACGATCCGGACTACACGCTCACGGCAGGCGCGCCGACCAACGCCGAGGCACGGGCCGTGGCGAGTGCGATCCGGGATCGCCAGCGGGCTGCCGGCTAGCTCGGGCCGGACCAAGTGGTGCTCGATGCCTGCGACCAGAACGGCGTCGCCTACGCGTTGCCGATCGCGATCGCGACCGGGTGCGGCTGTTCGACCGCGTCAACGCCACCTACCCGGACAGGAGCCGTGGCCTGATCGGCAATAACGGGTCAGTTCTCGAAGTCTGCGGGTTGAGCGCGCACGGGATCACGCTGCGCAACGCCCAAGGCCGGGATGGGCTGGTGCTCTGGGATACGATGCGGGATGAGAACGTCACCAATGGGTCCGGTGTCGGCCGGATCCGGCTTACCTATGGCGACGTGCTGTCGATTGACGCGACGCAGGGCGTCACCAGTACCGAGCACATCGCGACCGCAGCACTGTTTCAACCGGCCCTTCCGTAGGGCTTGGTTCGACCAGCTTCAGGCGGTAGTGCTGACCGAGAAAGTAGAAACCTTCACCGTCGACAAACTCGGGAACGCGAAAGATAGCTTCGTCGATCGGCCTCTGCTTTTCGATAAGCTTTTGGTGGACCCACACAAGCTTGCTTCTTACCAGCGACTCTGCGTCATCAAGCGGATAGCCCACCGGCAGATGCACAATAAGCGACGCGTTGCGTTCGACGGTGACCCCGACTGTGGACCGCCGCTTACTGCGTCGGACGCCGAACATAAGATCGTCGATCTCCAGTATTTCTGTCACGGGCCGAACGCGCCACGGTTAGCGCGTGCAACGCCCATGCAATCGGCAGAAATCGCATCAAGGTCTGCGGATGGGAACAGGTTGGAATTATCGATGAGTTGCACAATCTCACGTCGTGCTGCTTCCTGAGCGACCGCATTGTCCCAGTATCCTTGAACGGCTGCATCACTCTTGATCTTTGTTGCCGCTCTTGCTGCGAGTTCGGCGATCTCGGCGTCATGGTCTTCCGATCCCAACCTCATCCTTAAAATGCCGAATAACGGCCCTTCTGCTCTCGGGTCGAGACCGTGATACACAAACGCCTGCGATGCGGCTGTGGTCGCATCGTCGAGAGCCAGGCCTTGCGCGCCAGCGTGAGCGCGGATGGCATCGATCTCCGTCACCGGCACGCCGCCAATAACGTGGGCGCGAACGTCATGTGGCTCGGGCGGCGGGCTGCTATCAACGTATCGGCGGAGATTTAAGTTGCCAGATTCGGCGTCCACGATCGTCCGGACATCGACCACTATCGCAAAACCTGGCACCTCGGAAAAGGCCGCGTAGGCGCTGACGATCTTCTCGATGTGCTCTGGATCGACAAAGTTTTGCGCCCGACCCTCGCGATATTCACGGTCGGCGTTGACAAACAGCACTTTGCCTCGCCGCTCATCCGGCTTTCCACCGGTTGGCGCATCACGAGAACGCAGGCCGGATTCCGGCGCCGTAGAAGAGGTTTTGGGGAAGACCGATGACCGCTTCGATACAATCCTCCTGGAGCAGTGCCAGTCGAATTTTCCTCTCTTCGCCGCCGCGGAACAGCACGCCGTGCGGCATCACCACCGCCATCTTGCCGGTCTGTTTCAGCGTCGCCAGCATGTGCTGCGCGAACATCAGGTCAGCCTTCTTTCCCGTGGTGGGACACCAGCCAAACCGGAACCGATCGGTAAAGTGCATGCCGCGTTTAACGTAGTTCTGGCTGAAGGGTGGATTGGCGATTACTCGGTCAAACCGCATCAAGCGGCCATCCTCGATATGCTTTGGATCGGCGAGCGTATCGCCGTTGCGGATGTCGGCGTCTGGGATGCCGTGCAGCAGCAGATTCATGCGGCAGATGGCTCAAACGGCGCCATTGTCTTCCTGACCGTAAAGCCGCAACCGGGTGCCGCCATGCTGGACAGCATGCTCATTGCCTTGAATGAGCATGCCGCCGCTGCCGCAGGTTGGGTCATACAAAGACGTTCCGCTTTGCGGATCGAGGATGCGGACTATCAGTTGAACGATGCCGCGCGGCGTGTAGAACTCACCGGCCTTCTTGCCGGCCGAATCAGCGAATTGCGCGATCAGGTATTCATACGCCGCACCTAGCAGGTCCGAAAATTCGAAATCTTCGTCCAGCAATCGGTGTTTGTTGAAGTGGCTGAGGAGGCGACGCAGCCGCTCGTCGGGGATTTCCGACTCGCCAATTTTCTTGGCAAAATTGATGTGTCCGAGGACGCCGCTAAGCGCCTGATGGTTCGCGTTCTCGAGGCCGGAAAGAGCCTTGTTCAACTCGTTAGCGACACCCGAATGAACATCGTTCAGAAGGCGGCTCCATCGTGAGATCTCTGGAACGAAGAAGGTGTTGC
>CAXUIA010000029.1:8541-9201 GCA_964250835.1 uncultured Acetobacteraceae bacterium
AGGTGTTGCTGTAGAAGGACGGATGGTCGGCTCGCTGCTGCGCCTCCTCCGCGGTTCGGCCCTGCGCGATCTGCGCGCGAACAATCCGAGCGCGCTCATGCTCGAAAACGTCTGAGCAGCGCTTAAGGAACAATATGCCGAAAATATACTCCTTAAACTCGGATGCATCCATTTTGCCACGAAGAATGTCCGCGGCAGCAAAGAGGTGCCGCTCAATTTTTTGGAGTGTGAGCTTGGCCACTTAATTCAATGCTCCTAATGTCTATTCATTTGAGGTCCCGGCTATCGGATTCCCGGTAAGGGTCCAGAGCCCGCTATCGTCGGGACGATGCTTCTGCCCGCGCAAGTTGTTGGTCGAGTGTCACCAAATCGGCCCCGAGCTGCCGCGTGAGCCACAGGTAACTTGCGTCGTAGGCCGTCAGGCCTGTGCTGGCCGCAAGTTCTAGTGCGCCGTCATGGTCAACTTCCACCTCCTCGACCCCGAGCTGATGGCGCAACCGGAAGGCGGCCGTGAGCACTGGCTGCTGCTCAGGATGCCGTCGCGATTTGATTAAGCAGACATTCGTAAGTTCAAAGCCGAGCAAAGCTGGGGCAACCAGGCGGGCGCCGCCTAGCTGCTCAGCCACAGACTCGGCCTCTGGCTCTCCAAACAGAAGCGCG
>CAXUIA010000029.1:9211-15521 GCA_964250835.1 uncultured Acetobacteraceae bacterium
AACGGGCATCACGGTCCGCACGGACAATAGCTACGGCCTCACTGGGCGTGCTCACTCCCATCCGGCGGACCTCGGCGAGGACTACGGCCGGCGCGCAGGGGCGCTCCTCTTGGGCTGCCGCCTCGATAATCGCCATGAGCTCACCTTGCAGCGATCGATGATGCCGCTCCGCACGCGCTCGTAGGCGCTGAACGATGTCCTCGGGCGCATTCTTGATGGAGAGATTGACAGGCATGGTTCCGAATCGCCTCCAAGGTGGAGGTGGTGTAGCATTGCGAATGGCTTGGAACCACCCCTTTATGGGCGCCGTCACCCAACTGCAGCCATGGACAGGAAATTCGGTCAGCTGACTGTTGTAAATGGCGGCGCTGGTCTTCCGCCGGCACACCACTCGACCCGACCGCGACGCACCCAGAAATGGCACCGGCAATCGTTTATCTGATGCACTGAGGGCGAGATGCTCGGGCGGACAAACCAGTCGACGGCGACATGCCACCGCGGCCGGCGCTTGGGGTTGAGTGACAACGAAATCTTCGTGCCGCACCCGCCGGGGCATTTCAGGCAGGCCCATTTGCGGAAACCCTCGCTTTCGACCACGACCAACTCACCGGACTTGATTTCCATGTCCGCGGGCACCCGGTCGGCCATGCGCGTCAGCAAATCCGCCCGCAAAAGGCCGATGGCGCGTAAGCTCCGTGCGACAGTCAGGCGAGCGTTCATGAGCCGATCCGGTACAAGAAGGGGTCGACGTCAGCCCGCCCCCAATAACCGCGTGCATCGCAGATTTTACACCCAGGCCGCGGCGCCGGGGCGACCGTACGGTCTTGCGCCAGTTCGACTTGACGAAAGCGCCCCGATGCCATGCCGGCCGGTTGCCGGTAGCTGGTCAGGCCCTGGATCAGCTCGTTCACAGCCATCGCCGCCGCCTCGGTTGTGAACGTCACGACCGCCGGTGCCGGATCGCCTGCATCTTCGACATATGCTTCCGCTTTCCGCCGCGCGAATTCAGCCGGGTTTGATCGTGCCAGGTCCTCAGCGGCGGCACGCCGGGGATCAACAAGCCCACGGCAGAGCAGGCAGGCATGACCGGGCAAAATAGTGCTAACGCGGGCCACCAGATTGAAAGGAAGTGGCGGCTTTGCCGGTCGCATCCGCAGACCCACATCGATCAGTGGGACGCCATAGAAGTAGGCCAGTCGGTTCAGCAGCATCCGTCCGTCATGGTCGTCGGTGCAGCCAAAGATCACATCGCAGGCTTCAGCACGTCACGCGCCGAATCCCAGCCCACCCAAGTCGGAACGGTCACGACCTGGGTGCCAAGGCCCGCGAGATGATTTCCCGAGCCAGCACATCGACCTTTCGCATCCCCGCTTCGGCGTCGGCGCGACGCGAACCATGAACACGGTTGAGGTTGGTGTCCTCGATCACGTCGGGATCGATCAGCGTCAGGTGCCGCGCGCCAAGGCGCATCAAGAGCATTGCCACCGGACTGCCTGTGCCCCCACCCCCGACGATGCCGATCCGCATCTCGCGGATAATGTCGTTGAAGGACGCCCCGAAAAGACGAGCCTGCCGGTCGAAAATATGGCCAGCGTCCGGGCTGCTGTTTTCGAATCCGCCGTAAACCCACCACTGCGCACCGGTGACGGTGATCCGGGAGATCGGCCCGTCTAAGCCGGAGCCGTTCCAAACCCGCGACGCCATGGTTCCGTCGCCGCCGAACAGCAGGCTGACGAGCTCGGCTCCGGCACCGTTGCGGTTGGCGGCGGCGCGGATCAGCTCCGCCTCATTGCGGTCGTCCTGCGGCGAGAACACCGCCCTTCCGCCTGGATGCGACTGGACGATGCCGAGGACGAGGTGCTCGCCAGTCGCTCGCGCCAGTTCGCGGCCAAATCCACGCGTTGACCATGTTACATGAACAGCCGACGCCGAAATCTGTTCTTCGGCGCTGATCGGGATCACGCGGTGCGAGACAAGCCTGATCCGGGCGTTGCCGCTCCACGGGTCCCGGCGGATGACCGAACGCCCGAAGATGACATAGGCGGCAGCCTCAACACCGCGCTCCATGTCCAGTAAAGTGCGAAGCTCGGCTTCATGGCGATCCAGCAGAACGAGGTCGTGCATTCTTATGCCGCCTCGCGCAGCGCGCGGTCGACGCGGGCCAGCACCGTGTGAATGCCGTCAACGCCAGCGCGCCAGGCGTTGTTGTGCCGAGACCAGCGCTGCCAGTTCCGGCCCGCGAACAGCCGCGGCACATCGGCAGCCTTGGCATAGGCTCCGGTACTGGCCAGCCGCAGCCACGGGTCGCAATGAAACATATCGACCACGGCGTCCGGGTAACCGCCAGGGAGGATGACCAGCACATCGGCCTGTGCCCGGTCGAACTTGCCGGCCGGAAGTGGATAGCCACGCAGGATGATCGCGGTTTCGCTGCCGTCGGCGACCACCTCGAAGGCAATACCGCGCGCCTCCAGATGGTCCTTGTCGTCCGGCGGCAAGCTCGCCAGCCCCTCCGTCGTCTCGCTGATGATGGTGTAGAAACGCTCGACGCCCCTGCCTGACAGGTCGGCATACGCGTCATCGCGGATTAAGGGGTCTTCACCCCGCACCTCCTGGTAGACATCGTGCTTGGCAGGATCGACGCCGGCCAGAAGCTTGATTGCCAGCCCGCTGATCCGGGCCGCGCCCCACTCTTTCTCGCGCCGGTCGACTTCGAGGCGGAAGAGGCGGTCTGTCCGGAAGATGATAACGCGTTCAACGCCACGGCCGCGCAGGTCAATCGTTTCATCAAGGCGCAGCGTGTCCGTGTCCCCGTTGGGCAGCAGCGCGAGCACGACATGCTCATCGACCGGATGCGCATCGGCGGCTTCCAGAATCTGGCGTGCCATGGGAACCGGGTCGGCCAGGTGAAGCGTACGAAATAGCAGATCGGGATCGCCGACCTGGAGGGCGAAGGTAAGAGCCGGGCCGTGATGGCCGGGAAGTGCTTGATCCATAAGAAATCTCCATTGTAGGGCCGCATTGGCTGCTCCTAGGGGACGGAACGATTCTGCGGCATCATCCTCTATGCGCCGGCGCCTCCCCGGCTCGGACATGACCCTCGCGTGTCCGAGACGCCGTGCCCGTGGCGCATCGACCTTGAAGGAGGCACTCCCGGGGAATGACGTCGTCACCACCTGCCCGCGCCATGCGACCGCCCGATGAAATCCGGGCTACGATCGAGGCTTTCACAGACCTGGAGCGCAAAGCCGCGGATTATTGGGCGCGCGCCCATGGTGCCGATGCCGATGATGTGATGCAGGACGCACTCGAGCGGGCCGTCGACGGCAGCCGCCAGTGCCCGGGCGACATCTCGATCTTCGCGTTCCTCTCCGGCGCGATGCGCAGCATCAGCGGCGACGACCGTAAGGCCCGAACGCGTCGGGCAGAGATCCAGTTGGTGGCGGAGGATGGCAGCCTGGTCGTCGACCCGATCGACGACCGGCCTAATGCGGCGGAAGCCGCCCAGTCGCGGGAAGGCGCCGAAGGGATCAAACAGGCGGTGCTAGGTTTGTTTGAAGACGACCTTGCCGCTCAAACAATTGTTGAAGGCGACATGGACGGAATTGAGGGAGAAGAACTGCGCGAGCTGACCGGGCTGGACGCGAAAGCGTTCGCCAGCAAACGACGCCTCGTCCGGCGGCGGATCGATCGCGCCTATCCGAAGGGATGAAAGTTATGAGCGATCCAACAAACAAGGCGCGGCAAGCGCTCGATCGCCTGACAGAGAAGCTGATCGAAGACTTGCTTACCGCGTCGGATGGCGAAATCTTGGCGGAGGCGAAGGAGGACGGTCGCGATGTGGCGAAAGACGCGGCGCGAAGCCGCGCGATCTTCGCCAAAGCCGTGGCAGCCCAAGGGAAGCGAAAGATGGCTGCCGCCCGTACGGCACTAAACGCGCGCGCCGCCCCGAGAACACTTCCATCGGCTCGGCTCACTCCAGAACAGGCACGGGCAACTCTCGCGCGGGCTTTGCGGGCAGCGCCTGACGCAGCGACAAGACTGACCATGGCGGCGCGTAAAGATCAGGGCCTCTCCGATGCTGATGTCTATGGTATTCTGGAAGATCTGGCCGATCTTGGCCTCTTGCCGCCACCCGACGGCACGGAGGTGACGTGACTGCTATGACAGTCCCGGAGCGCCTGCTGCAAGACCTCGGTGTCACTGACCCTGATGAGATCGACCTTGAAGCGATAGCCTGGACAATGGGCGCAGAAGTCCGTTACCGGCCGCTCGACGGATGTGAGGCGCGCATCCTTGGCCGCGATGATCAGGCGATCATCACCGTCAACCAACGTAGCCCGCCTCGGCGGCGGCGCTTTTCCCTTGCCCACGAAATCGGGCATTGGACGCACCATCGCGGGCGCTGCCTCGTTTGCCGCGCCGACGACATTAATCGCGGCGGCGAGAACCGCCCGGTCATGGAGAAGACGGCCGACCGCTACGCAGCAAACCTCTTGATGCCGCCCTACCTTCTCCGCACCGTTCTTTCCGGACACAAACGGTTCACGTTCCAGACGGTGAAAGCGATTGCAGACCGGTTCAACGTCAGCCGAAGCTCGGCTGCGATCCAGATGATTGAGGCGCGCTATGCACCGGCCTTATTGGTCTGCCACGGGCCGCAGGGGCGAAAGTGGTTCTGTCGATCGACCGACGTCCCCGATCACTGGTTTCCGCAAAATGAGCTGGATGCCGCGAGCTTCGCGTTTGAAGTTCTCTTCGCAGGAAAGCAGGATTGCAGTTCACCACGCAAGGTCGGTGCGGATGCCTGGTTCGACCGGCGCGGCGCCGACCAATACGAACTTCGTGAGCAAACCATCCGTACTGGTGACGATGAGATCCTGACCCTTCTTCTCATCGAGGACGAGCACATGCTCGGCTAGGGTCTGTCATTAGCTGTATCTTAACCTGAGCGTCTCCCTCCGGGCCGGGCTCTCGGGCTGCGCCCCGAGCCGCCTGTAGGGCGGCGTCTCGGCCTCCGGCTTCCATCCCTGACGCGCCCATCGCCGCGGACGCGGCATAGAGGGGGACCGAGGGGCGTTGCCCCTTCTCTCCCCCAAAGCGGCTTCCACCCAGCTTCCTCCGCCTGCGCTGCGCTCCGGCTCCGTGCAGCCGGGTCCCTGCGAAGCCGCTTTTCCCCGTCCATCCCTACCGCTCGCGCGGCCCCGGGAAGCAGCGAGGCGCTGCTTCCCGACAGCGAAAGGGAAAGCGTGATGACCACCAACACCATCACCACCACCACGACCGACATCAGCCTTGCCAAGCTGATCCGCTGCCCTGCCAACGTCCGGCGCACCGGGGCGGGCACGGGCATATAGACCCTTGCCGCCTCCATCCAGGCACACGGGTTGCTGCAATCCATCGTGGTCCGGGCGAAACCGGACGGCGAGGGGCAGGCGAGTAACTGCTACGAGGTCGTCGCCGGCGGGCGCAGGCTGGCCGCCCTAAAACTGCTCGCGAAGCAGAAGCGGATCACCAAAAACACTGCCACTCCTTGCCGCGTGCTGGATGCGGACGGCGTGGGCGGGACGGAGGCGAGCCTGGCCGAGAACATCGTGCGGCAGGACATGCACCCGGCTGTCCAATTCGAGGCCTTCCACGAGCTGCACCAGGGCGGGATCGGCATCGAGAACAGCGCGGCGCGGTTCGAGGTGTCCGCCCACACGGTGCGGCAGCGACTGCGGCTGGCCTCGGTTTCTCCCGCCCTGATCCAGGCCTATCGCGACGAGGAACTGACCATGGACCACCTGACCGCCTTCGCGGTGACGGAGGATGCCGAGGCACAGGAGCGGGTGTTAGGGCAGCTACAGCCCTGGCAGAGCAATCCCGACACCATCCGGCGCCTACTGACCCATGCCCTCAGCCCGGCAACCGACCGCAAGGCGCTATTCGTCGGGCTGGACGCCTACGAGGCGGCGGGAGGAACGGTGCAACGCGACCTGTTCAGCGAGGACCGGGGCGGCTGGATTGCCGACGCCGCTCTGCTGGAGCGGCTTGTCGCGGAGCGCATGGAGCACGAGGCCGAGGCGATCCGGGCCGAAGGCTGGCGCTGGGTTGGCATCGGGCTGGAAGCGCAGGCAGCGGCGTGGAACCTGCGGCGGGTCTGGCCGGACAAGGTGGCCTTGTCTGCCGAGGATGACGCGCGGCGCAGCGAGCTGGCGGCGCGGCATGACGAGATTGCCGAGCAGCACAACGGCAGCGGCGACGACCTGCCCGACGACGTGGCGGCAGAGCTGGACCGGATCGAGGCCGAGCTGACGGCGCTGGAGGC
>CAXUIA010000029.1:15531-16425 GCA_964250835.1 uncultured Acetobacteraceae bacterium
ACGTGGCGATCGGCGGCGTCATCCTGACCATTGCCGTGGACTGTAGCTTGCGCATCGACGGGGGTTACGTGCGGGCGGAGGACGAGTCAGCGGCCGAACCGGTCAGGCCTGACCGCGACGACACGGCGCAAGACGGGGTAGAGGCGAACGACGGGGCAACCGACGAGGCAGAGGGCGGCGGCACCATCACGCCATTTCGGCCCGCACCCGCAATGGAGCCTGAGGACAAGGCCCTGCCCTGTCAGCAGCCTTGCTTGCCGAGTTGGAGGCGCATCGGACGGCAGGGTTGCAAGCTGCCCTCGCGTGGCAGCCCGAACTTGCGTTGCGGGTGATGGTGCATGCCATGGCGACGGATGCGCTCTACAGCCGCTATGGCGAGACGATCCTTGCCTTGCACACCTATTCCCTGCCCTCGCCGCCACCTGCCCTGGCATTGCCGACAGCCCCTCACGGCAGACCATGAGCGAAACCGAGACGCATGGCGCACCCGCCTGCCCCGCGAGCATGGCGCTTTTTAGGGATGGTTGCAGGACCAGGACGTGCCCACCTTGCTCAGCTTAATGGCCGTGTGCGTCGCGCGCGCCTCGAATGCCGGTCCGCGGACCTGGACCACGCCTGAGGGCAGCCAGTGTATCGCCGCCCAGGTGGCGAAGGCGGCCGGGTTGGACATGCGGACGTGGTGGACTTCGACAAAGGATAGCTATCTTGGCAGGGTGCCGAAGCCGCTGATTGTAGAGGCTGTTGTGTAAGGGTGTCGGGACGCGGGCGGCCGAGCAGATCGCTGGCAGCAAAAAAGAAGTCATGGTGGCCAATGCAGAGCAGTTGCTGGCCCAAACCGGCTGGCTTCCTTCGATCCTGCGGATTTCAGAACCGGCCACTTCCTTGGTTCCTGAT
>CAXUIA010000030.1:0-16396 GCA_964250835.1 uncultured Acetobacteraceae bacterium
CACCTCCCGCGAGCCATCTTACGCAGATGTGCTCGAACTGACCTGCACGCCCGCCCCGCCTTGCAAGTTCACCAGGAACTTCTCGTTGATCCCTTGGTAGCTCACTTTCACATCAGCTTGCACATAACCCAAAGCAGTACGAGTCTGAGGATTGTTTGTCAGATCGCATTTTACGGCATACGGTGTCGAGCCATCGACGCTTCCAAGAATACCTTCATTGAGAAGGCTACCTAGATACTCCAAATGCTTGTCACGGATGTTCGAGAACAACGTCTGATTGATGAGCTGACCGACATAGAGCCCCATACCTGCTGCCAGAGTAGCAGCGATATAGTTGGTCAAACGCGTATAGTTATCACCGTTTACAGCCGCATTACTCGATGTGTTATGACCGCAGCGAACTGCCCAGTATGAGCCTCCTGGCGCAGGATTACATATGAGGTCTATACCCGCACTGAACAGGGTTTGCAGTTCTGCTAGGGAGTAGGTGCTCGTCTGACTGCTGCCGACGGAGCCGGAACTTTGGCTCCCGATGATCCCGTAGAGCTGCTTATTAAGGCTTGAGTTGCTGGGAGCAAGATTCGCCAGACGACCCGCAGTAAAGCCCTGAGGGCTCACGAGCCTGGTTTGTTGGTTGGTCCCGTCGTACCAAGCCAACCAATCCCCAAACATCAGCTTTGCCGCATGGCTGTCGACCCCTGCGGTCTGCTTGTTTGCGATCGCAGATTGCACTGTATCACCTGCAGGCCCGGTCAGTATCATGTAGATGCCTTCGGACAAGCCAAAGGCGACTTGGCTCGACCAACCTAGATTGTTGTCGCAATCGGCCAAGATGCCCATGGCACAACTCTGTCCACGCAGGGCGAACATACCCGATCTCGGGACGCCATCTGACCCGATAAGATTTTGCCACGTAACGTTGGCGGCTCCGTCGGTCCCTGAAAGTAAGGTCTGTGAGTTGATTACGTTGGGCACGATGGTCGTACCTTGACCAAGCGAGGCCACCACCAACTGAGATGGACCGCGAAGCGCACCGGTGCCGGAGTTCACCGCAGCGACTAGGTTTTGCCAGAAGGCCTGCGAACCATTTGTGGCATCAAGGTTGTCAAAAACTTCTGGCACGATACCAGGCAGCGACAGAACAAGTCTCCAGCTGCCGTAACGTGAACCTGCCTGCAAATTCACCCCGATCTGATTGCCGAGACTCCCAGTGTAGAGGGCTGTCAGGAGAGCGGGAAAGGTCTTGGCGGCACTGTAAAGAAGAGCGTAGTTGGCAGCCGTATCAGTTCCATCGGAAACTCGGACTCCAACGAATGCAGCCGCACCCTGCGCCGCCGCAGTGGCGACCTGTGTGCCAAGATCATACTTTCTGGGAGTGACTGGTCCGTAAGCTGCCGAGAGCTCCGCTATGCTTCCAAAAACGACGGCCTCGTTCACAGGCCCCCAAGTAGCTGTGCCAACAACACCTATAATGTTGCTGGCGACACCATTCAGCACAAGCTGTTGCGGAGGAACTACCTGAACGTAAAGGTCAGGAACGTTGAGAGCCGTGGTGTTAAGGCTTCCCGCTTGCACGACCTGTACCATGGATCACCCGTTGTTCAAGGTCGTGGTTGCGTCTGCTGACGTGGACGGAAGCTGTGCAGCGACCACAAATTTCGATTGCTGCTGCTCGACGATTGCCGCAATCGAGCGAGCGTCAGAGATGATTTCCCCTTTAACGTACGAGCCGAATGGATGGACGACCACAAAGGCCTGGATTCGTTTATCTGACATGCTAACCCGATCATGCGTTAAAGATGGTCGGTGACACGGATTGCGGCACCCACGTAGACAAGGCTTGACCGACCGCATCCACGCGAGAGCAATCTGGTCCACTTTGGCCAAGAGAAGGTGTTATCCATCCGCCCTCGACGAGTTCGTTCCAGGCGTAGAGAAGCGCGACACCAGACGGACATGCCGCTGGGTTCGCTGACACAAAGGTGACGAGATCAGTCACATGGGCGGCAATCTGCGACACTGTTCCGGCCTCATAGTAGTTGCTAGGCGTCAGGTCACTGTTGACTGGGTAGAACGGTTGTGGCCTCTCCACCAGCGGCCGCTGATCCCAGCCGGTCATGCCGGTCGGAACCATGTCCATTCCTGTCAGTAGCCGGTCGCGCCAGTCTTTTTCGGTTGTGGCGGTGAGAGCGCTATACGGTTGAGCCGTGCCGGACAATCGCGGGCACGCGTAAGCGCCAGCTGCGTCAGCTCCTACTTGCTTTGCAGCTGTTATGTTGTTGTAGTCCGCCAAGGCCGATCCCGAGAGCCACACAACGTATGGGTTACCAGCTCCACTCGCAGTGACCTGCCGGCGGATGTACGCGATAGCACCAGCCACACCTCCAGATGGCAGGTAAGCTGTTTGAGACGAGCTGGCATCAAGGACAAAGTATAACGGCCGTCCATCGATGACCGTCACGTAGCCGGATTCAGACATCATCGAAATGTCGCGGCTTAGTATGTCAGAATAACCCGTCGAAGTGGACGGGTCGGACCAATTCGACGTCTGGCCAAGCATACAAAAGCCTATTTTAGACCGATACTGGCTGGCGAGAAACAAGCCAAGCGCTCGATTAAGCCCGCCAGATGGCTTAAATGAGTCAAATGCCCAGAAACTCAAACCAGCGGCTACGGCAGCGAGGATTTCGTCATCTAACGTAGATTGCTCGGCTAACGGCCATGACACTTGGCCGTTTGATACCACAGCATTGGCCGGCAAGCGATCCGCCCATTGCGGTTGTGAGAGGGCTGCCGCGCACTGTTGGTCGATCGAATCGCGCGGATCATACCAAGCGTCGAAGCGGATAGCACCAAGTCTTGGACGCGTAGCCAAATAGGGGGATGTGCTTGACGATAGGCGAGCAGCAGCGTCTATCGCGCCACCACCAAAAATCATATCAGAAGACCTCTGGGTGACTACTGTTGGATAGTCAACCGTAAAGGTAAGATCACGCCTGTAGAGATTGGCATTTTCCGAGGTGTCGACTTCGCTCGTGTGTCTGTAGCGAAGGAGACCTGCCGAGCCGTCCGGGAACTGCAGCCAGTCCACACGCGACAATGCTGCATCGATCGAAGCAGCTATGCTGTCGCGGTGGTCTGGATCAGCGCACCAGATACTGATGACGATCCCTTGCTCCTGCCGTCTTGTCTCCATAGCTGCAGTTCCACCTCCAACGACTCTGGCGATCAGTCGGAAAGCGCTAGAGATGGTCAGAGTGGTGCCATTCTGTTCAGCTCCCGTGATCAACGCGAACGAGGTCGCGATACTGAGGGGAGTATCCGTCGAACGCACGGCGACAGTGTACGTCTTGTCGTTGATCAGCAAGCCAGCCACCTGACCGTCACCTCCCGTTCCGGAAAAGGTTACTGAGTAGCCGTTGGTCGTCACCTTGAGAGTGGGAAGAGTAGCCGCTGTCACCCGCCAAACTTGCGGATACCTGGTCGTGTTTTTGGTCATCTTAGGATCAGAAAATATACTGACTGAACTGATGCCGACCCCCAGGTCAGCATTTAGTCCTATGGGTGTGGGCCAGCCTCTGAAGATTTTGATCAGCCCTCCAGTTACGCTGGGAACTGCTGTTCCTCCTGGATAGAGTATTTGAACGATCGTCCGAACCAGCGCTGTCTCGACGTCTGAGAGATCAGCCATCGGCCCTCCGCTTTGGTGATTAGGTCGTCAACACGCCAGCCAAAAGTCGCCAGCCCGAAAAGGAAAGCTCAGCCGCCGCGACCACGTAGTTCTGACCAAGCTCATCTTGGAGCAATTGCCCAAACGTAAGCTCCAAGCCGGGAATTACCGGCAACAAGACTTCAAAGAAGGATGTCTTTGCGTCACTTGGTAGTCGGGTAGGGTCAACCTCAATGTGGGTTTTAGCTAGGACACACGCTGGCCAATTGGATGCAAGGACAGTATCTGTTGCTAAAGTCACGCCACCATAGCTATTCGCGCCTGCCGTGGAAGCAACGGCAGGTGTCAAAATCATCAGTGTGCGGTTGCAAAGAATACAAGATGCCGCGCGTAATGGCTCGATGTGAGCTACAAACCAAGTCTGCAATCCGACCAAGTAGTCCGAGGTACGAAGCAACGATGGGTCACCAACTAAGAGTGCCTGACTTCTTCCCTTGTACTCCGGTGATTGTAAGTTCAGGCTGTTTGTGCTGTCAAAGATGCCGGTAACTATGCCGATTGGTTGGTTACCTAGAGGATTGATTGGAGAGGTCGGCCGGAACACACTCAGAGGTGACCCTAGAATGTCTCCGGCTCGCCCGAGACCGTAAGCAATCCGTTTCGCGACTGTCTCTTGGTCGATGACATTCCTCCTGTGCCAGAGTAATCAAGCAATGCATATGACGCCGCCATTATTCCAGAGTTGGCCGGAACCCGTCGGAGGCGGGGTCAACGGCAGCGCTGTCATCGAACTGGAGCTGGACGTTATAAGAGGTGTCAGTGTCCCGGACACCACTTGCAGGTTCTGACACGCTACAACGGGCAGCATGTCCGGTGTCCTCCCAAGCTCGGCGCCTGCCGTCCATGACATTGTACCACCAAGGTTGCCACTGAAGCCCGACAGGCTAAAGCTGAAGCTCCGAGCAGCTGTCACAGTCATACCGATCGTGACCATTTCGGGCCTGCTGAGCGGTATGACAGCGAGTAGAGTACCACCAGCCTCCGCACTAAAAAGGCCAGCAAATAAGAGGGTTCCCCAAGCTACTGCTGCGGGACCCACGGTCCCGACGCTGATATCATGTGCTAACACCCCATCCAGCTCACCATAGGCAATCGGCCGCCTCGCGTAAGAAGCATCGACGGGCTCGACCAGTGCCAGAGAGCTGAAAGCTGTTCCGTATCCGAGCCAGCCGGCAAAAAAGTAAGTTTGGGAAACGCTCATACATCAAACCCGTATATCGCTTCTTGTATCCAGCGCCGGACCAGGAGGAACACCGAGAAAGCTACACAGACGACGACACCACAGGGTGAGTAGTGATGTTCGATCCTGGACTTCAGACCTGTTATGGCGCCAGACCGCCGCTTGATCTGTGTCGAGGTTTTGGCCAGCACCGACAACAGCTCCTTCGAGAGTGTTGATCTGGAGTAAGTAGTTGCGGATCACCACCAGCTCGTCGCTCGAAAGATTAGTCAGCCTGTATTCAAGCGATCCGTAGACAGCAAAGAACCTCCAGGACTCGAAGCCACTCTGTCCCGAACCGTACGCCGGATACCCACAAAAACGACGAGCGTCTGTCCTTTCTGCAGTCGTGAGCGGGACTATGACTGTTTCTGACATCCGAGCCCATCCTCATTGTAGTACAGAACGGGGTTATGTCCTGTCCTCTTGAAACTGTTGTTCAGACCAGCCGGGCGTTGGCCGACCTCACGAAGCCGAAGGACCACTAGCTAGTCTGCTAGTGTGCTACACTACAGACTTTCTATGACGACGGCCCGCTTGAGGTAGCTATTCGTCGCTGTGGGGATGATCGATGTATTTGCAGTCAAGTCCGTCGGCAACGCAAAACCCCCGATCCAATACCAACTTTGCGCGATCACCTGCTTGAGACGATCAAGCGGTTCTCTGGTCACCATGCACACGCCGTCGACTATCTCGAGCAGTGACTGCTCCGCATCTGGAATATCCATATTGCCAAGGTTTGCAAAATCTCCCTCAATGAGAGCTCCCTGCCCGCAAACGATGGCACGGTGGATCATCCCGGAGCCCAATGAGCTCTGCTGTGGGGCTTCCGTCGTCGGCACAAAGCGAACGCCAAGTAGCTCGATGACACTGCCGGCCTGGTAAGCTTCGGAGCCGTAAGCACCCCGGTAGAGATACTTGAAGTCAGCATCTCGAAAGAGGCCAAGCAACTGTGCGTCGTCGAGATAACAGTTATAGGACCCATTCATGGTAGGAACGTTATTCGACCTGAGCGCCGCAACAGCGCTCAATACAGTCTGGATGCCCAATGTGTCCCCAGGAACATAGTTTGATGCGCCATAAGTTCCCTGCGGCGCAGTCAGGCCAGCAGTAGTCGTTCTCCCGTTCGGCCGAAGGACGAGCGGGGCCGTTGACGCAATGACGGGCTGGCCAACTGTGGCATCTGAGACGCTGACGTTCGTCGAGAACGTCAGCGTTCCTGAAATTCCCCCAGGGGCAAGAGATACGTTCAAGCTGTCAGGCGTTGCATTAATCAAGGTATACGCATCAAGACCGACCGTCACCACCATGCCTGAGGTCGTGCCGGTCGGAGCGATCTGGCCCAGTGTGGTAAAAACCGTTTGGAAGCCGCGGATGTCGTCGACGTGCACGACGGCTGCGGGAGCTCCAAGCGTAGTAATCACCCGGGTGTTGCCGCCCAGATAACCACCAACACCACCTTGCGTGCCGCCGAAGAGAGCGTTTCTCGCAAGTCGGTCGAGCGACTGCATCGCCTGCACACCGTTTGTTCGTGCGTTCGCGAGGAACTGAGACGCGATGCCCACACCCTCAGCGACCATGTTAAGATCGATCGTATCTCCGTACTGGTTGATTGCGAGCACATACTGCTCGACTGACCAGCTTGACGGAGAAAGGCCATTGTCGAAGTTTGTGTTGGAGGATGGCGCCATCGGAGAGATGACGGGAGCCTTCAGCCCCTTCCTGGTTTTGGTAATTGACTCACCGATCCTGTTTGGAAAGATCTCGCGGTCGGCGATCGCACGAAATCCGAGACGTGATGTCAGACCATCCTGGAACTCCCTAGCAAGGAAGCCCTGTTGGACTATCGGCTGGAGCGACGTGGGAAAATTTTGTATTGCCATGATCATCCCGGTTTCTAAGAAGCAGTCTATCTACCGAACTCGTAAGTGAACACTTACGTGTGTGACGTATACCTAGCGGCTTCTGGAGAGAAACTTTGATCTCTCGACCTGCCATTGCTCCCGACTTAACGTTCTGGCGTCTACAACATCTGGCTGAGCGGGCGTTGGAGGCCGGCGAGGCTGACTGGTCGTAAAGGTTGAATACACACTTGCTCGCGTGTCTTCGAACAAATACGGCTTGGTCGTTTTCAAGGACGCGATAGCATCATCAGCGCCCTCAATATTACCGTCAGCTTGGACAGTCAAACCGGTCAGATCGACCAGTTTGAGAGCATCGATATCTATTATACCAGACTTGACTGCAGCTGTGCGCAGCTCAGACCTAATTAGGCGCGCGTCAGTCTCCGCTCGCATCGATGCGATCGCGGCATCTCGTTCGGCCTGTGCTGAGAGCGCCTGTTCTCTGTATTTAGCGACCTCTCGCCGTAAGCGCGACTCCGCCTCGGGTAAAGCCGATTGGAAGTCTGATGCCTGACTATCGGCGCTCACCATCGACGCATCTGATTTCTCGTCGCGATCTTCGCTGCTCATTGTTCCACCATTTTGTTAGGCGCCTCTGCCATAGTATTGGTCGTCCGGTCGACCTCTCGTGCGAGATCCTCGACGTCGTAGATGCTAGCAATTGAGCCCAGAGCGGTTTCGCGACTCAGGATTCCCGCTTCGACTAGAGTTGACAACGTCGTCGCTTGAGCCTGGCGATCCAAGAAGCTGGGCGCAAACCAATCCGGCCATCTAAGCCCAAGACCGTCAGGATCGAGCTTGCGATATCGCTGTCCCTTGACTTCGATCCCTCCTGGGATACGCGTTGACGCGACACACACCATCCGAAGAAGAGTAAGTAACGCTCCCTCACCGTACGAGATTCTCAGACGATCAGCTAACCAAACGAGCCCTTGACATAGAAGCTCCAGCGCCCGCCCACTCTGAGCTCCGCTCACACGGTCGCCATGTGCACGGTTGCCGTGAACGGCCTCAAGTGCGATTGCGCGGAGCTCCCTCGCATGGGCGAGCACAGCGGCGGCCGCATTACCGTTGATCTCGAGTAGCTTCGCGTCTCCTTCTGGAGGAAGTATCAGGGCGGTTGCGGCACCTCCGGAGCGTTGCGGTAGAGCCGAGCCAATGTCGCCACCATCTTTCAGGACTAGGGTTGGATCAGACCCGTATTTCAGACCACGCCCGGCCTGGCTAAGCAGGTAATCGGTCTCGATCACCGTGTCGATCGCTGCTGCAAACGTGCACGCACCGTCTGGCCCAGATAGCGAGCTCCCCGGAAGATTCTTTACCCAAACAACCGGCACAAAGCCTAGATTGTGGTCTGTTGATCGATCATCATCGACCACAGCCGGCCTGGCCTGATCCGTGACCTGTGTCGGAATGAACCATGTTTCACGGCTGTCGTCCCAAACACGTTTGAACCAGTACCGCTTTGTGGGATCGACATCGTAGCCCTGTGCAACCAAGTCCACTCCACGAACTTTAAACAGTTCTGTCACCCGCAAAAGACGTCGGCTGTCTTCAGGCGCCCACTCCGGTGTAAGGTAAGTCGTCGAGATCACGTCAAAGAAAGGCCGACCACCGAATGAGCGAAATAAGACGGCAACCGATCCTACGCTGCCTCTCGTAGCAGCCTCAAGCATCGCCTCGTTTAGATGACTTTCTTTGATGAGATCAAGCAACACCTGAACGGTTTCAGGATCTGATCCTTGAACCATTGGGAAATGTCCGTCACTAAACAATAGTGAAACCGAGTCTTCCACGACCACTCTGCAGAGACCCGTTCGGACCGATGGCCTGCGCTCGCTCAGCGGTATATACTCGCCCGCACCAGATCGTTCGCACGCGAACGCGTACGGTAGAACGTCATATTGGCGTCCGTCGAGCACAGCCTCCAGAGCCATCAACCTTGCCGTCCGGGCCGGAAAGTCTTGATCCGACGCGAAGCGTGCCTGAAGAGAGATCCAGTCCATCGCCTAGCGTCCCAGACTGTGTCGAACGGAACTGACCTGAGTGCTGGCCGATGTCTCCCGCCCGAAGAGGTAGTATCCCGTCGCATCGACCAAATGATCGTAACCACCCGTCTTGTCAGGTTCGCCTGTGCCAGCCCGGTAAGCTAGGCGCTCGTAAGAAGCAATCGACTGCACACAATGCGGACTTACGAAGGCCTTTCTTTGCCCGTCCGCTGTCTGAAACCGGCCATTGATCACGTTCATCCTGTCTCTCACCAGAGGATGACTAGCCATCGCCATGACACGAAAGCCACGCTCCTTAAGGATACCGATATCGGTACGACCCTGAGCCGAACTCCGCCGTTGAGCGCCGGCCGGGTCAGGAAAAATTTGGATGTGCGAAACGTCAGGCCGACGGGGATCGTGGCCGCTGCGTCCAAAGCGGCGACCGATTTCGTCACACAACTCGTCTGTGTTCGAGGTCGGAAGAACGATCTCGTCGATCTGATAGGTCGACCCACCATCCTCCTGCCAAATCGTTGCGGACATCGGATTGACATTGAAATCCATGCCTACAAAGACGGGTCTTCCGGGTTGATACGCGCGAGCCACAACATTTTCATTTCTGTCAAAAGCGTAGATCACCCGGCCAGAGAATGTCTCGAAGCTAGCCTTATACTCTTGTCTGAATGTTTTTGGGTCGAGCATCTTCTCAGCGTTCTTGATCTCCTCTGCAGGCACGTTTCCACCATCTAGTGTAGAGTAGAGAAACGACGTCCAGCCAACAACATCCTCTGCTTGGCCGCGCAGATAAGCTTCGTAGAAATGGTCGAAACCCTTAGGCGTTCCTACGAAAAGAGCATGGCCGCGAGACACTGACAGCATGGGCCGTATGGTTTGCAGCCATGCCTCCTCTCGGCAGTCCGCCCATTCATCGCCGGCGAAGAACCACAGTCCAGAACCACGTAGACTATCGTGCTGGTCAAGCCCGACGAGTCTGATTGTGTGGCCAGACTTTACTCTAATCGTGCACGTTGTTTCTAAAGGCTCACCGGTCATCCAGTCGCGAGGAATGCTCTGTTTAAGTCGGCTCCACATGACGCGTTTCGCTTGCACAAAGTTTGGTGCTCCATACCATATCTCATTATCGATACTGATGGAGTTTGCCACGGCAAGACGAACCGCCCTTCTAAGTTCCTCGGCAAGCAGAAAACTCTTCCCGAAGCGACGCCCACAGACGGCCACGCGAAACCGGGCTTCTTGAGACCAACCACGACGATAGATCTCCCATTGCGGCGCTGTCAGAGCGGTTCGAGACCGAGCCAACATCATGCAATGCGACCCCGCATTGTCACTGGTGGGTCCGAGTCGTCAGCAATGATAGCAAGAATGTCTTGATCAGCAGGTCTTTCGGTTTTGGACGACCGGTTTGCCTTCATAAGCATTACAAGAAGCGCCTCACTGTATTTTCGCGCGATCAGAGACGACCCAGTTGCTGGATTAGCAAATTGCGAACCTGAAGAGATGACATCGGATCCGTGCCCATCGAGCGCGCGACGGCACGCCACCCCTTCTAGAAAGACGTCTTTGGGCGCATGATTACTAGACGTAGAACAGCGGTGATGTGACTCCTGCGACTGGTGGCATCCAACTGATAGTGTCGATAGATCTGCCTGACTGTCGAGGCACGGCCGGCTCTGCGACAAGTCAGATAGAAACCATTGTTCTTTGGTCGACACCCCTTCGTGCGGAGCCTCCCGGCCCTTTTGTTCGAGTGCGATGGTCAGGCGTAACGCGCGACGCCGACGCGTCGGCCTGCTGAAACAATACTTGCCGCAAGACTGCTTGCGAGGCCAGGAACGCCTTCAATGGCACGAGTTGCTTGCTCTCGCTCTATCGTCACCCGGATACGTTTCATGAGACTGGATGAGACCTGGCCGATCCGTGTCAGCGAAGAACAGTGTGACCACTTAAAGTCCTCACACGCGATGACGACATCAACCAATTGTAGGCCGCTCTCGATCATGTCGGACCAAAAGTCGGGTCGGACATGCGAGCGATATCGTGTGTCCTGTCGGCGGATAATCTTGATTAATCCGACAGTTTCGCTGTGGCGACAGACAAGTAGATATGCTTGCTGGCCGCGAACTACAACGTCACCAGCACTCAACGGGTTGTTGAGGTCCACAATAGTCGCCTTTTCAGATAAGCGTTGGACTCGGGCCGATGACTGATCTGCCCCGTTTGTATGACTGCTTCTCACGCAAATTTTGCAGTATGCCTACTTTGTATATTTGGCTGGACCCGCAGTCAAGCTGAATGTTCCGGTTCCACAACATGCGGAGCGGTTGCTCCGCGTCCGACGCGATCACGGCTTGCATAGTGATCAGCAAGCATCTCGAGCAGCAGCACTGTTTGCGCAGCAATCTTCCTTCGGGCGTTGCCATCCCCAGGCAGTAACCGGCGACCGATTTCGGAAAAGGAGAGTTCCTCGAGAAGGATCAATCTCAAACGATCTTCGGCTCGCTGACCGAGACTTCTTCGAACATCTGAACAACGTCCGCAAGCAGCGACTCTCGACAGCATCCTCACGTGAGCGTCTGGTGCCTTCCCGGAACGCTCACTAAAAGGATCGTGAGCTCCTTCAATGCCCATAATCCAGTCGCGGTACCACCTATTGGCCGCTTCGACGTGACAATCGCTGATTTCGCCAGTTCGCTGCAGACTGGCAAGTGCCCCGAGAACTTGCTGGACACCGTTGGTCGTCACGATTTCCGCCGCGTGTTGGCGTCTTTCAGAAGTCGCCAGCAATTCAATGTCCGGCTGGTCAGCCTGAATATACCTTAGTGGCATCATCAATCCCCAATGTACAGTGAGTTACGGCGAGGAGGCTGGTCCGGTCATGACCATGCTCACGTCCGGTATCAGGGGGCTCATACGAAAACGGGATGCGGGTAGATCGGCGAGGCGTCAGAAAGCCCCTCGCAAATTGCACCCCAGGTCATCGGATGGCCAGCAGGGAGCGGTCCCGAACCTTTGGCTCCTCGGTCGCCGCTGAAGTCAAATTGACGCGCGCCGATGACGTAGGCTCGCTTGGCGAGCACACTCCTGCTGACACCGAGAGCTTGCTCAGCGACGCGCAAGCTCACCCGTCGTTTGGCAAGGAGATCGTGCAGTGCATTGTCGAGTTCTAGAGACCACTCCACAGCTTTCGGCATCGGATTTCCCTAAAGATCATTCGGTTAGCGAGCCTGAAAGTGTCAAAGGATCAGCCGACGTACAAGCGCAAAGCGGTGGGAGAACGAAGAAAAGTTACGTAGTCGGAACTGAGCGCGCTTTTCGACCAGGATTTGTATAAAAATCAAGGATATCGCCTGAGGGTTGGACAAAAGTCCTGCTTAGCAACATCTTGCGTCAGACAATTGGCCTAGAAGACGAGCCCCGACGCAGCAGAGATGGTTAGATCGCGGGATGCCGTGCATCCTAACAAGCTGCGCACTCCAATGTCGGTTCTGACGCGGCTCAATGGACAGACGTTTGCCGGACGCGCGCCCGCTATGTCAGGGAGGGCCTTACTCAGCGTAGTCTGCACGGCTCCTGCAGCGCCTGCTGCGTAAGCGACGCGTGCATAACACATATCCGGCCGATAAACGGCACGACGCTGATCATTCTCACGACAACCCGAGGCAGCGCCCCAGTTAGCGCAATGATTACCCGATCAGCGCAGACCCGTTTAGACGGTCAGGAGGCGCTCGTCGCTGTATGCGGTGCAAGCCACTCGCTTCCCTACACAGCATGCCGGCCCGGACGGCTCGAGCCATCACCCGATCAAAATCACGCCTCAGTCGTAGGAGGTGAGATCACCGTGACGGCGGAGAGCCTGCAAAGGATCGTTCACGGCAACGTCCTCACCAGCTGCGCGATAGCCAGGTGTCGCAGCGACAGGCCGGCAATCGTCGTGATATCAAGTCGCCGCATCATAACGGTGAGCGTAGCCAGTCGGTAGCGACATCAGACAGAAGCCGCCGTCTCAGGTCCTGGAATGGTAAGCTCGCGCACAGGGGATTTGTGCAATGATTGAGATGTTCGTACACTATGTAGCCTTGAGCGCAGGCCTGCTCGCAATTATGCCTGTGCTTTTGGTCGTGTTGATCGCTGTCATTATCGAGCGCCTCTGGTTGCTGAAGAAGACACTGAACAACGGTAGCACTGTCATAACGCACATGCGACTGATCCCCTATCAAGACATTGACGGGATCCGGAGGCTTGCCGAGAGCCAAGCCCATACACTTCAGGGTCACCTGATGAGGACCGCCTTGGACTCTCGCGGTGAGAGTGCCGAGGAAATGGAGTATCATCTCGAGGAGGAAATCCTCTACGCGCTGCCTCGGGTAACCAGGTTGATGTGGGTCCTCGACACCGCGGTAACGATCGCGCCGCTTCTCGGACTGTTTGGAACCATCATCGGCATGATCCAGGCATTTGATGTGTTGTCCCACCACGGCGGCCCAAGTGAAGTCACCGGCGGTATCGCCGATGCGCTCGTCTCAACCGGGGCAGGGCTGTTGATTGCCATCATCGCCGTCTACGCGATGAACTACCTCAACACGCTGGTAGGGCAGGTCACCCATCAGCTCGAGGTCATCAAAATCACGCTGATAAATCGCACTCACGGCGGCGGTGTACACCAAAGCACGGGGGGCGCCGTCGCCGCCCTCCGAACCGCTGCCACGCGCCGCTAGCCGACCCAGACTTGTATGAGATATCGCCGAAGACAACACGATCGGCCTCGGCCTCGGCTCGAGGTCGTGCCGATGATCGACATCATGATGTTCCTGCTGGTGTTCTTCATTATGCTGGTCCTACGGATGATACCGGATGCCGGCGTAAACCTCTCTCTGCCAACGGCGACCACCACACAGCAGCTTCCGGACACACAAATCGTCATCGCCATCGATAAGGCGGGTGAAATCCATGTCCAAAATGAAATCTTTTCGCCCGATGAACTGACGCACTACCTCGATCAGCAAAAAGTCAAAGCAAAGCTGAACGTCATCGTGGCGGGAGACAAGGGCACTACGATGCAACAGCTCATGACCGTCATGGACGTTGTTCGAAAAGACGGCATTATGGACCTGGGCATCGCGACCAAAACGGAGTGAGCCACCGACGGGCCTCCGCCTGAGTCATTGAGCCCAATTTTAGTCAAATGGAATTTGAGAGAGCAACGCCGTCATAGTCAGCGGCTTGTCGAACCAGCCGCGTCTAACGTGAGGTGAAACGTCTCACAAAGCTTCGCAACGGCCGAAGAGGCGGCTGACGCGCAGACCCGAATGGCATCTGGCCGGCAAGCTGACGCGGCACTCTGGAGGTCAGTGGCGAGGACATCCCTTGCTACGCTGGCCTCGCTCTGTTCGGATTGCAGGGCCTGAGATGCCTCGCCTCCTTGACTGACCTGATCGTTCAGCTGCTTCAGCTGCTCGTCAGTGGTGTGCATTTCATCCAGAGCGGCAACACAAGACTGCGACGGCAAAGCCTGTGCTCGCGATAATATATCGATTTCGTTGTTGACCAGCCTTCGGTCGCCTTGCGCCCGGTCGAGATCGTCCGCTCGAGCATAAGGCTGACTACAAAAGACAAATGTTATCAGCACTATCCACGTTGTCTTTTGCATCTAACGAGAACGCGTGACAAGGTCGACGAGCCGCTCTCGGAGCGTCGGCAAGGATTGATGCCGCATTCCGAACGCATCCCTAGCCAGAAAATGACCGGTTAACTGCAATCCATCTCGGCAGTCGGCGGCACTGACTGGGCACGCGCCGTCAATCAAGAAGCCAGGCAGACGGAGCAACTTGTCGCGCCATTGTCCCGCACCCTTTTCCGATACGGCACAGCCTGAACGCGGTGAGACGAAAACCAGTCCATCGTTGACCCCAGTCACCGCACAACGGGCCAAGTCAAGGCCGTAGCCTAGCTCGCGCAGCAACGTCGCCTCCCAACGAACGACTGATGGGATGGCCTCGCGCCCGCCAACCAGTCCCGCCAGCAGATCAACAAGCCCGGCATATGTTTCGGGATGAGAAGCACGATCCGGAAGAGCGCCAGCGGCGACCGCGCAAGTCGAGGCAAGCGACGCCATCTTCAGGCTTGCGTCAAACAGGTGAACAGAAGGCGACTGCAGTATTTCGCCCGCAAACGTCCCGAGTTGATCCGGCAGTCGACCAACCCAGCGCACCCGAACCACGTTACCTATTTCCCAAACCGCGCGCCCGGCGCGTGAGCGGGCTCCACGTGCAAGGCCTCTGCACGCACCGTGTTCTTCCGTAAGCAGCGTGACAACGGCATCCACCTCACCGAAGGTTTGGGCGGCGAGCACTATCCCGACAGCCTCCCACTCCATCTCTAGTGCACGCTTAGCTGGGATCCGGCGTGCTTGCTCCCGCGGCTGCCGCAACCTCGGCGGCGAAGTCCGACGTCTCTTTTTCGACGCCTTCGCCAAGCTGGAACCGTGCAAACCCGGAAAGCGTCGCGCCAGCCTTTTGAACGACCGCCTTTACCCGACTCTCTCCATCGTGCACCCAGACCTGCTCGAGGAGCACAACCTCTTCGTAGTACTTCCTAATCCGGCCATCGACCATCTTCTCGATAATCGCTTCGGGTTTGCCAGACACACGAGCCTGCTCGATCAGAACCGCCCTCTCACGCTCAAGAGCCCCGGCATCAACACCCTCGATCTGCAGTGCTTCAGGTCGAGCTGCGGCAACATGCATCCCGACCTGGCGGCCTAGGAGTTCCAACGCCTCGATTTCACCCGCTGCCTCCAAGCCGACTAGAACCCCGATCCGGCCAAGTCCTGGCCGCAACGCCTGATGCATGTAAGTAGCGACGGTCCCGTCCACGACTTCGATCCGAGCCGCACGGCGTATCGTCATGTTTTCGCCGATCGTGGCGATCAGATGAGTAAGCTCCTCGGCCACCGTCCGGCCTCCGCCGGGGAACGGACGTTGGCGCAGCACGTCAACGTCCGCATTGTCCAAAGCGAGCTTTGCCACCGTCTCCACGAACGATTGAAACTGCTCATTTCGAGCGACAAAATCGGTTTCGGCGTTGACCTCGACCATCGCGGCAACACGTGGTGCCGCAGCGATACCCACCAGACCTTCTGCCGCAGCCCGACCTGACTTCTTAGCGGCAGCCGCTAACCCCTTCTTGCGCAACCAATCAACCGCAGCCTCGAGATCGCTCGAGGTCTCTCCCAGCGCCCGCTTGCAGTCCATCATGCCGGCGCCGGTTTTCTCGCGCAGTTCTTTGACCAGACCGGCAGTGACTTCGGCCATGCTCGTCCTCCTAGGGCTACACGATCAAGCAGTCGCCTCTGCGACCGGCAAGGCCTCGACTGGCAGCACGTCGGATGCTCCGATATCCTGTCCCGTCGCCGCGAGCTCAGCCGAAATACCGTCCAGCACCGCGCTCGACACCAGGTCGCAATAGAGTGTGATCGCCCGAATCGCATCGTCATTGCCCGGGATCGGGTAGGTCACTCCAGCCGGGTCGGAGT
>CAXUIA010000031.1:0-257 GCA_964250835.1 uncultured Acetobacteraceae bacterium
TCACGGCGCGTATGTCCTTCTCATGCCCATATTTCGCGCGGCCAGCCTTCTGGATCGCCTGCTCCATCGCCTCGAGCACTTCCTCTCGATCAATCGATTTCTCGCGCGCCACGGCATCGGCGACGAGCAGAAGTTCGGGACGGGAGACAGCGGTATCCATAAATTCCTCTTCAGTTCGCGGCGTCAGTTGGCCGTCGGGCGCGGCGCAGTCGCTTCAATGAGCGCATCGGTCAAGATCAGCTTGGCCCGGCGTATAT
>CAXUIA010000031.1:267-546 GCA_964250835.1 uncultured Acetobacteraceae bacterium
CCTTGAACTCGTCGAACTGCTTCTTGCGCTCATATTCGCGCACCCGCTGAACGATGACCTGCTTGGCGGTCTGTGCTGCGATCCGATCGAAATCGATTGGCGGCAACGGGTCAATCAGGTGCTGGCCGAGCTGGATGTCGGGCTTGAACTTGCGCGCAATATGGATCGGGATCTGCGTGTCTTCGTTCTCGACGGTCTCGACCGCCTCCGTCCAGCGCGACAGGCGCACGTCGCCGGAGCGCCTGTCGATCACGGCGCGTATGTCCTTCTCATGCCCAT
>CAXUIA010000031.1:556-13100 GCA_964250835.1 uncultured Acetobacteraceae bacterium
GCGTTTTTGCGCCAGTGGAAGCGCCACGTCCGAGCCGTCATCGAGACGAAGGCGAGCCGACGCTTCGTCGGCGCCAAGCACAAGCCCGGTAAACCGTCTGCGCCCGTCGATCGGGATAATTACATCAACCCGAGCCGAATGACCCATAAAGCGGTTCCAATCCTTCACTCTCGTCAATGGACGATCGATCCCGGCCGAGCTCACCTCCAGCTGCCAAGCGCGCGGCATAGGATCCTCGACGTCAAGCACGGCACCGACCGCACGACTGATCCGCTCACAGTCATCGACCGTAATCAGCGACCCATCGGCTCGATCCGCCATGACCTGCACGGTTGGACGATCGCGCCCGAGGACGCTCACGCGCACGAGGTCGAAGCCCAGATCGGCAAGCGTCGGAGCGCAAAGCTTCGCAAGTCGATCCTCAATTGTAACGCCAGTGTCGGACAGATCGTCCGTTTCGTTGAGGTCGGACAACGCCGCCTCCCTTGTCGGTCCTTAAACGAAAAAAGGCGGCCCGAAGGCCACCTCCCTGAGTTTTCGGAAGTTTATTTTGACGTCTATCTACACGCCCGCCTCACCCTTTTCAATGGGCCCTAGCTCGCGCATGTTGAGAGTTGGGCGGAAGGACCACCACAACGACCAAGACCATCTCACTCGAGATCACCGACTGGCTCGACGCTCCCATCGAACTTCCGATCTCTTCGCACGAGTTCGCCATCGGCGACGTCCATGGGCACCTGCACCAACTGCAGCGTCTGCTGGCGGCCATGGCCGCCTTTTCGGACGGCAAGGGGAGCCTGACCTTCCTAGGTGACCTGATCGATCGAGGAGCCGCCAGTCTCGAATCTGTCAAGCAGGCGCTTCAACCGGCAGCAAGCTTGGGTTTCGCCGACCGTACGCTGCTGCTCGGCAACCATGAAATGATGATGCTCATGGCGTTTTCCGGCCGCCCGGATGCCGCCGACGCGCAGGAAATCTGGCTCGCCAACGGCGGCGATACGACGCTCGGTGAGGCAGGTCCGGCGCCGAGCATGCTGGCCTTGCGACCCGAAGCGAGCAGGCTCGCCATCGAGCGCGTCCTCGGACGCGACGTATTCGAAGAGCTTGCTGCCTCCGCACTCACGCGGCGCGCGGGCAATCTCCTTTTCGTCCACGCTGGGATTGATCCCGACGTGCCGCTTGCCCAAGCCCTCGACAAGCCGGCGATGTCGCTTCGAGACGGCCGTCATCCAACGTGGATCCGAGGTCCGTTCCTGGAACACGATGGACCCTTCGATGGCGGGATTATCATCGTCCACGGCCACACGCCCGAACCACGCGTTCTCGCAGGCAAAGGGCGCACTCCGCGCATCGGCTATCACCGTCTGGACGGATGGCGGCTCGGACTCGACGGCGGCAGTTACGCGACCGGCATCGTCACCGGAGCCGAATTCCGGAACGGCTGCTATCGGGTCTTTACATCCTTCAATCCCAATCACGAACAGGAGCCGGGCCGTTGATCCCGAACGCCAACGTCATGCGGGTCCAGGGGCAGGGCCCTTAGCGCCCTGCCGATCTCAGTAGTTGTTGACCAGGTTCTTCACATCCACGCTGCCCAGACCTGACGCCAGGTCATAACCCCAGTTTGCGTTAAAGGCATCGGCCTCAGACGTGCTCGACGTCGACAGGAGACCATAGGTGTTCCCCGCCGAATAGCAGCCCGGCGAACCGCTACTGCACGCTTGGTCGATCCCGCCATTGGCGATGTCATGGAATACGCAGCTTGCCGGCTGACCGGCGCCGTATGCCGACCAACACTGACCGCCCAGCGTGTTGCCCTGGTTGATCGACATCGCGTAGAGGCGCGGATCTGGGTTGCCCTGCAGCCGGCTCTTTTTCTGGTCGATCAAGGCCTGGATGCCAGCAAACGCCGGAGCGGCAAAAGAGGTGCCGCCGGCGCTGCTTGCTTCAACGGCTGTGCCGTTGGCGTAGGTGCAGGGTGAACCACCCTCACGCGTATCGGACATGCAATAGAGCAGTGCATGACCAAACAGACCATTCGAAGCAAACAGGACAACGTCGGGAAGATCCCGGGCGCCGTCGTTGGGAATACCGTACACGCCCGACTGATAAGAAGGCTTCGCGAACAGCGTGCTCGCCCCGCCGCCGGCGCCGCCGGTGGCAAGAAAGCTTCTGCCTGTCGTCGTGTTGCAGAAGGCGAGCGTGCTCGAACTGCCCTCATAATTTGCCAGTGCCGGGTTCGCACAGGTATCGTTCCACGGCAGTTCGGGGATGTAAGACTTCGCCGAGCCCGCCGCTCCGCTGCCCGACACGTTCCAGTATGTTGGCACGGTGTTGGAGACAAAATCGGCGAAGTCAGTTCCGCCAACGGCAACATCGTAGGCGCTCGATGCCAGGCCGTTCACGCTGATCCCCTTGCTGGCAATCGAAGCGTTCTGATCACAGCCGGCCGATCCAGAGTCGCCGGTTGAAACAAAGATCGAGATGCCTTCAGCCGCACCCTGCTGGAGAAGCGCCGCCCAGGCTTTGGCGGCCGACGCACCGAGCTGCGACTCGCACTCGCCGAACGACACGCTTATGACTCCCGGATGGGTCGCCTCGTCGACCAGACCCTGAAGCGACGCCTGAATGCCGCCCGAAGCGTCTGAGCAGGCGGCGAGCTGGATGGCTGCCGTGGGAGCAACGGCAGTGGCCCACTCGGCGTCAAGGGCAGCCTCGGATTCATCCCCTGTTCGGCCCGCAAGATTGCAGCCGGGATGCACGATGGTCAGCGACGCTGCCTGTTTCGTCGCTGGATCCGCAATGTTGGCCAAGCCGAACGTGGAGCGAAAGGTCTGCCAGTCACTGGTCAGAATGCTGGAGTCCTCCACAAGCCCGATCGTTTGGCTGCTGCCGAGCGTTGGGCGGCTGGCCGTTCGCAACGGCGTCACGTCGTAGACCGTATCGAAATCCGCCGGCGCGACGTCTTCCTGCTCGACGCCATTGATAGTGGTGGTGAAGGCAGGTGATCCGGAAGCAGCGTGCCAAGTGCCGTCGGTGTGGCGGACCACGGGACCAACTGGTCGAACCAGCGGCTCGGGTCGAACTCCGTCGAGACCGGTGACCCCAATGACCGTGCCGGCGAGCGAGGTCGCAATCTGCGGATCCGCGGCAAGCGCCATGATCTGGCGTCCGGTCCTGAGTTGGAAATTGTGCACGCCGACATGGAAGGCGGCGCTGACCGATGCGGCTGTGCCGCTGAAGGTGATAAACAAGCCGGTCGGCGAGATAGCATCTACCGTCAGACCTTGCGAGCGCAGCCATTCCGCGGCTTGAGTCACGGCCGACGCAGACGGGCCGAACTCAGCGCCAATGTCAGACGGGTTCAACCAACGGTGATACAGCGGTGATGATCGATCCTGCTGCGCCGCGGTGAGCTGATCGAATGCCGCCTGAAGCGAGGTGTCGCGCTTTAAGATCAGGCGGGTGCCGCTGATGGCGGTCTCGTCAGGAACCTTCCCGAGATCGGTCGCTTCCGACAGCGCAGAGGACCGGGTGCCGAAAAGCGTTGCGTTGCCGGCGCCGAACGCTGCAACAGGAACTCCGGTCAGTATCGCGAGTGAAACAACGCAGCGGAGACGCCGACCGGTCCAAGTCATGACGGGTCACCCTTCTGGTTACTCATAAACGTGACATGGAAGAGCCGATAAGAAAATCATCGATGGCGTCACTACTTTGTTATTCTACGCGGCCTTCGCCATGCCGCGCAGCACGTATGGCAGGATACCTCCATGCTTGTAGTAATCGACCTCGTCGAGTGTATCGACGCGACAGTGAACCGGGACGCGGTCGGTCGTGCCATCAGGGCGATGGATGTGCAGGTGAAGCATCATGCGCGGGCTAAGCGCGTCAAGGCCCGGGATATCAATCGTCTCCTCGCCAGTCAGCCGGAGCGTATGACGGTCGGAACCCGCCTCGAATAAAAGCGGCAACACCCCCATGCCGACAAGATTGGAGCGATGGATCCGCTCGAAGCTTTCGGCGACGACGGCGCGGATGCCCAACAGCTTGGTGCCTTTAGCGGCCCAGTCGCGCGATGAGCCCATGCCGTATTCCTTGCCCCCGAATACGATCAGCGGCACGCCCTCATCACGATAACGCTCAGCCGCGTCGTAGATCGGCATCTGATCGCCCGACGGCATGTGCCGGGTGATGCCACCCTCAATGCCGATCACCATTTCGTTCTTGATCCGAATGTTGGCGAACGTGCCGCGAACCATGACCTGATGGTTCCCGCGCCTCGAACCGTAGGAGTTGAAGTCGAGCTGGCGCACCTGATGCTCGAGCAGGTACTCCCCCGCGGGCGACGACTTCTTGATTGAGCCCGCTGGTGAAATATGGTCGGTCGTGATGTTGTCGCCCAGCAAAGCCAGAACGCGAGCGCCCTTGATATCTGTGGGCGGCGTCGGCTCCATCGTAATCCCCTCGAAATAGGGCGGGTTTTGGACATAGGTCGAACCACCGTCCCAACCGTAAGTCTCGGTCCCGGTCTCGACCTCGAGGTTCTGCCACTCGGGCGTGCCGCGCGTGGCCTCACCGTAACGCTCGATGAACTGCTCGCGTGAAATCGACTTCGACATGATGGCCGCGATCTCCGCATTCGACGGCCAAAGATCGTGCAAAAACACCTCGATGCCGTCCGCATCCAGCCCGAGCGGCTCGGTGGTGATGTCCTCACGTATGGTGCCAAGCAACGCGTAGGCAACCACCAGCGGCGGGCTCGCCAGATAGTTGGCGCGTACGTTCGGGCTGATCCGGCCCTCGAAGTTCCGGTTCCCCGACAAGACCGACACGGCGATCAGCTTGTTTTCCTCGATGGCGTCCACGATCGCGTCCGGCAGCGGACCCGAGTTGCCGATGCACGTCGTGCAGCCATAACCGACGGTGTTGAAGCCGAGCGCGTCGAGGTCGACGCTCAGCCCCGCTGCGTCCAGGTAACGGGTAACAACCTGCGATCCGGGAGCCAGCGACGTCTTCACCCAGGGCTTGGGCGTCAATCCGCGCGCACGCGCCTTGCGGGCGACGAGGCCCGCCGCAATCATCACCGCCGGATTGGAGGTGTTCGTGCAGGACGTAATCGCCGCGATGACGACGTCTCCATGCGCGATCGAGTAGTTCGTTCCCGCCACATGCGCGCGACGCGCGACATCGTTGGCCGGAACACCCAGCGACTTGGTCAGCTCCTCGTTGAACGCGCTCGCGGCGTCACGAAGCAGAACGCGGTCCTGCGGACGCTTCGGACCCGCAAGGCACGGCTCTACGGTGCTCAGATCAAGTTCCAGCGCATCGGTAAAGACGGGCTCGGGCGAAGACGCGTCGCGGAACATGCCCTGCGCTCGCAAGTAAGCCTCCGTAAGCGCAATCCGGTGCTCTTCGCGACCGGTCTCCCGCAGGTAATCCAGCGTAAGTGCATCGACGGGGAAGAAGCCGCAGGTGGCGCCATACTCGGGCGCCATGTTGCCGATCGTCGCCCGGTCCGCGACCGGCAGATGATCCAGCGCCGGCCCGTAGAACTCGACGAATTTGCCCACCACGCCGCGGCGCCGAAGCATCTGCGTGACCGTCAGCACGAGGTCGGTCGCCGTCGTCCCCTCCGGAAGCCGTCCGGTGAGCTTGAAGCCGATCACGTCCGGGATCAGCATCGCGATCGGCTGGCCAAGCATTGCGGCCTCGGCTTCGATCCCGCCAACACCCCACCCCAGCACGCCCATGCCGTTGACCATCGTGGTGTGACTGTCAGTGCCGTAGAGCGTGTCGGGATAGGCGAACACCTCGTCCCCAACCGTACCGGTCCAAACTGCCTGCGCCAGGTATTCCAGGTTCACCTGATGGCAGATGCCGGCGCCCGGCGGCACCACGCGAAAATTGTGAAACGCCTCCTGGCCCCAGCGCAGAAACGCGTAACGCTCGCCGTTACGCTCGAACTCAACGGTCACGTTGCGCTGCAAACTGTCCGCAGCACCCGCATAGTCGACCATCACCGAATGATCGATCACCAGATCGACCGGAACAAGCGGGTTCACCCGCTGCGGATCACCGTTGAGCGCGGTGATCCCGTCGCGCATCGCGGCCAGGTCGACCACGGCTGGCACCCCGGTGAAGTCCTGCATCAGGATCCGGGCAGGCTTAAACGGAACCTCGTGGTCCGAAGTGCCGCGCTCCAGCCAGCCGGCGATGCTCTCTGCGTCGGCCACCTTGTAGGACCGCCCGTCCTCAAAACGGAGGATGTTCTCAAGCAGCACCTTGAGGCTGACCGGTAGCCGCGAGAGATCGCCCAGGTGCAGCGCCGATTTGGAAATCGAAAAGTAGTGATATGTCGTTCCCTCCACAACGAGCGTGTCACGCGTCCCGAGCGTATCGTGACCGACTGATTTCATGGACGCGCGCCTCTTGCCGGAATGCCTCATGCAGGTCCTACATACGGTTCGACCTCCCCTTCGCCAAGGCGTCCGGACCCGCCGCCATGCAGCTTGAGGCGACCGATCTGACGGTCATAAGGGGCGAGCGCCTGGTGCTCGACGGCATCACACTTCGGCTTGAAGCGGGCCACGCACTGCTGCTGCGCGGACCAAATGGATCCGGGAAGTCCACCTTGCTCCGCGTTTTGGCGGGTCTTCTTCGACCGGATGCCGGCCGCCTCATCTTCGACGGCAATGACGCGTTCGCGGACGCCCCCGCGCACGCGCGCCGCATATCGTTCCTGGGGCATCAGGACGCCATCAAGCTCGGCTTGACCTGCGTTGAGAACCTGATCTTCGCCTCACGGCTCTCGGGAGGCGACATCGGCCGGGCGCTCGATCGCGTCTCGCTCGGTAGCCTGGCTGACCTCCCGGCCCGTCTCCTGTCTTCGGGCCAAAAGCGACGTCTCGCAATCGCCCGGCTGCTCCTCAGCAAAGGGACGCTCTGGCTGATGGACGAACCAACCACGGGCCTGGATGACCGGTCGGTAGGCCTGCTCGGAGATCTGGTGGCCGAGCATCGCGCTGCCGGTGGCCTTGTGGTCGCCTCCACGCATCTCGATCTTCCGTTCGGCGACACCTCCATCCTGTCGCTTCAGGCCAGTGCTTGATGTTCCTGGCCGTTTTGTTTCGCGATCTTGGTCTGGCGATCCGTCACGGCGCGGACACCCTCGCGGCCGTGCTCTTCTTTCTCCTCGCGGGTGCACTCTTCCCGCTCGCTCTCGGGCCGTCGCCCGAACTCCTCCGGCGCATGGCGCCCGGAGTGATCTGGGTGTGCGCACTGTTGGCCACACTCTTGCCGCTCGACCGCATGTTCGGCTCCGAACTTGATGACGGTTCGCTCGACCAGCTCCTGCTCTCCGGCTTGCCGGCGTCAGTCGTCGCGGGCGCCAAAGCACTGGCGCACTGGCTCACCACCGGGCTCCCACTGATGGTGGCCTCACTGCCGCTCGCCGTCATGTATGGTCTGCCCACGCGCGCCATCCCCGCGATGCTGGCCTCGCTCGCTCTTGGAACGGCAGGTCTGTCGCTACTCGGCACGATGGCAGCCGCCATCGTGCTCGGCGCCCGTCGCGGCGGCGTGCTGCTGCCTTTGCTGGTTCTCCCGCTCGCAACGCCAATCCTCATTTTTGGCGCGTCAGCCACCGACGCCGGCGCCGAGGGGCTCGCTATTCGGCCGGAGCTCCTTCTGCTTGGCGCCCTGCTGGCACTCAGCCTACCCCTGTCTCCCATCGCGGGCGGCGCCGCCCTGCGCGGCGCGGTGGAGTAGCCTCGGGGCGCCGCCCCGAACCCCGCTGGGGCCCGCGGCCCCAGACCCGCGTGAGCGTAGTTCCGCCAACGAACGCCGCTGGACCCCATGCCGGTCGAAATTGCCGTCGTCGAGCCATTCCAGCATCGCACGCCGCACTGAGGGCCAATCGTCCTCAATGACCGAGAACCACGCCGTATCGCGGTTGCGTCCCTTATAGACCGCCGCGTTGCGGAACGTGCCCTCGTAGCGGAAGCCGTAGCGCAACGCCGCGTTGCGCGAGCGCGCGTTCAAGTCATCGCACTTCCACTCGTAACGCCGGTAACCGAGCGAAAAAGCGTGCTCCATCATCAGCAGCATTGCTTCCGTGCCCGCCCGGCTCCGTTGAAGCGGCTTGCCATAGTGAATATGGCCGACCTCGATCGTGCCCTGCGAAGGTTCAATCCGGAGATAGGCCGCAACGCCCACAGCCCGCCCGTCTGTCGCGACGATGGCAAACAGCATAGGGTCGCGCCGCCCCGCAAATTTTCTGAGCCAGCGGACGTAAGCGTCCCGTCCGACCGGCCGCTCGACGGACAGGTATGTCCAGTCACGGTCATCCTGCACTTGTTCGAACACCTCGATTAGCGACGAAGCGTGCCGTGCAAGCTCGAACGGCTCGACCGCACAGAAGCGACCATCGAGACGCCGCGGCTCCGGGGCTGGAGGCGGGCACCACCCCGGCAGGTCGCGCCCAACGGGTAGGTCAGAGATTGACCGCCCTCATACCCGCCTCCGGATAACGCGATCCCGCAAACGCGTGCGCCGGCAGGATCCGGTCGATCTCCGCCAGCTCGTCCACCGACAACCTGACGTCAGCCGCACCCAAATTTTCCTCGAGATAGTTCCGACGCTTCGTCCCCGGGATCGGCACGATGTCGTCTCCCTGCGCCAGCACCCACGCGAGCGCCAACTGCGCCGGCGTACACCCTTTGGTGGCCGCAAGCCGCTTGACCTCA
Organism: uncultured Acetobacteraceae bacterium; assembly: GCA_964250835.1. GTDB lineage: Bacteria > Pseudomonadota > Alphaproteobacteria > Acetobacterales > Acetobacteraceae > CAXTPV01. Next base: position 9,301 of record CAXUIA010000031.1, read on the forward strand.
CCCACCAGGTCGAGGTTCCTGCGGAAGCTCTCACCCTGGAACCGCGGGTTCTGACGACGCCAGTCATCCGCGTCGAGATCGTCTACGCGCGTGATCTGCCCCGTGAGGAAACCGCGGCCAAGCGGCGAATACGGCACAAACCCGATATCGAGCTCCCGGCAGACATCCAGCAGCCCATCCTCCGGCTCACGGCTCCACAACGAGTATTCCGTCTGCAGTGCCGCAATCGGGTGCACCGCATGCGCCCGCCGGATCGTCGCCGGTCCGGCCTCCGACAATCCAAGGAACCGCACCTTGCCCTCGGCGACCAGCGCCGCCATGGCGCCAACCGTCTCCTCGATCGGCACAGTCGGGTCGACGCGATGCTGGTAGTAAAGATCGATCCGATCGAGGCCCAGCCGCTTGAGGCTCGCCTCCGCCGCTTGCCTCACATAGTCCGGCCGGCCATTGACAGGACCACGATTGCCGGCCGAATCCCACGTGTTTCCGAACTTAGTGGCGAGCGTGAGCCCATCGCGTGCGCTCCCCATTTCGCGCAGAACCCGCCCGACGAGCTCCTCGTTCAACCCCTTTCCGTACATGTCGGCGCTGTCGATCAGCGTCACGCCGCGCTCGACGGCGAGTCGGAGTGTCGCCACCGACTCCGCTTCGGCACGGCCGCCGTAAAAGTCCGACATGCCCATGCAGCCGAGACCGATTGACGCGACGTTCAGCTCGCGTCCCAGTTTCCTGTTCGTCAACGCCATGACAATCCCTCCGTCGGACGCCCTACGCGGGGCGGCGGACACGGTTGCCCGCGCTCCCGGTCAGCGCGAGCCGACGTTCAAGCAAATGCGCCGCACCCCCGATCAGCAATGCCAGCGCCGCATACAGCGCCCCCGCCTCCGCCAGCGGCGCCGTGCTGAACGTTGCCGCCGACAACCGACGCGCGACCCCGGTCAGGTCCAGGACCGTCACCGTGCTGGCAAGCGACGTCGCCTTCAACTGGATCAACACCTCGTTCACGATCGCGGGCAGTCCGATCCGAAATGCCCTCGGCAACACCACCGCGCGCAGCGTCTGCCAGCGCGTGAGCCCAAGTGCCGCCGCCGCTTCCCGCTCACCCGACGGCACCGCAAGCACCGCGGCACGCACCACCTCGGACGCGTAGGCGCCCATGTTGAGCGAGAACGCGATCAGCGCGCATGGCCAGGCGTGCCGCAGCAGCGGCCAGAGCACCGAATGCCGAACCGCCGCAAACTGCGCAAGCCCGTAATAGATCAAGTAGATCTGCACCAGCAGCGGAGTGCCACGCAGCGCCGCGGCGTAGATCAGCGCCGGAACGCTGAAAACGCGTGACTCCGAGAGCCTGCCGCCCGCAACAACAAAGGCAATGGCCAATCCTGCCGCGCCCGAAATCGCAAGCAGCTCCATCGTGACCAAAAGCCCGTCCCAGAGGCTCACCGCGCAGCACTCACCACGACGCCGCGTCGAGCCCGCCGCTCAAGCGCGTTCAGCAGCGGCTGCGAAACGGCGAGAAAGGCAAAATACACCAGCGCCGCTGCGAGAAAGAAGTCGAACGGACGTCCCGTTGCCTGTCCCGCCGTATCGGCCTTGCGCATCAGGTCCTGCAGCCCGATCACCGACACCAACGACGTATCCTTCAACAGGGTCTGCCATTGGTTGGACAGGCTCGGCACCGCGAGCCGCATCGCCTGCGGTAGCAAGACGCAGCGGAACCGCGTGCGCGCCGACAGCCCGAGCGACGCCGCGGCCTCCATCTGTCCGGCCGGCACGGAGGCGAACGCCCCGCGAAACGCTTCGGACGCAAACGCGCCGAACGTCAGGCCGAGCGCCACCACCCCCGCCACGCACGGGCTGACCTCGATCGTGCCATGGCTCAGCTGGAACAGCACCCTGGTCAGACCGAAGAAGCAAACAAGCAGGATGACGAACTCCGGCACTCCGCGGAGCACTCCTGTCACCAGACGCGCGGCGCGCCGGACCCACGCCTGGCGCGACAGAGAGGCCGTCCCGCCAGCCAGACCAAACACCAAGCCAAGCACGCAGGCGACGGCTGCGACCTCAAGCGTCGTCACCGCGCCCAGCATGAGCTGCCGTCCGTAACCGTCCAACACGCCGCTCACTCAGGCCCGCGGGCGCGGCGCGATCGAGAACGGAAAGTAGGCCCTGTTGATCCGCGCGTAGGTGCCGTCCGCCGTCAGCGACTTCAGCGCCGCATCGAGCTTGTCCGCCAGCGCAGTATCCCCGAGTCGCACCGCCATCGCCGTCCCGGTGCCGAAGATGGCGGGATCCTGCAGCGGCGGCCCCGCCATGTGGTAGCCGCTCGGGTTGTGCCGCAGCCAATCGAACGCGGCGCCCTGATCGCAGACCGTCGCGTCGATCCGCCCGGCGGTCAAATCCTGAAAGGCTTGGATTTGGCTCTGATAGACCTGGACGTCGGCCACACCCGCAAACTTAGTTTTCGAATACGCCTCATGCGTCGTGCCGCTCTGCACGCCAATCGTCTTGCCCTTCAGCGTCGCCGGATCGTCGGTGATGCCCGAGCCGGTCGCTGTCACGATCACTGCCCCCGTGCTGCTGACCGGATCGGTAAACAGCACCCGCTTGGCGCGCTCCGGGGTGACCGACATCTCAGACATCACGATGTCGATGCGGTGCGCGTCCAATGCCGCAATCATCCCGTCGAAATCCATGTTGATCCAACGGCATGTGAGGCCCGCACGCTTGCAGACCGCGTCCGCGAGGTCGATGTCGAAGCCGTGCGGCTGCCCGTCAGGCCCGATGCTCTCGAAGGGCGCATTGTCGGCTTCCGTGCCGATCCGCAGCGGTTCCGAAGCCAGAGCGGTGCTGCCGAGTAGAAGCGACAACAAAAGCATGGCGCTCTGCCCCAGACCCCGCCGGGGCCGAGGGCCCCGCGCCCGATTAAGGACCCGGTAAATCACTGTACGGCGCATGGTCCGATCCTCAAGCTCCAGCGACGTCGGCACATCATACGAAACACCCAGCGGTTCGAGGTCTTTCACCGGCAGATAAGCACGTCCCGGATCAGCCACCCAGACAAGGCAGCCTGACGCGGCTGCCGCGCAAAGCCAAGGCATGACGTGGCCCGTCATCGCTGCCTCATAACAAACGTCGCCGCACAAGATCAGGTCCCAGCGCGCGTCCGTCCCGACCAGGTCGCCACCAATCGTCTCCACCGCAACCCGGTTTGCGCGCGCATTCATCTCGATCGCGGCGACCGCCAGCGGATCAAGCTCGCATGCCTCGACCCGCGCCGCTCCAGCACGCGCGCATGCGATCGCGGCCAAGCCGCACCCAGACGCAAAGTCCAGCACCCGGAGTCCGGCCACCAGATCCGGTTGGTCCAGCACCATGCGCGCCAACGCCTGCGCACCCGGCCATGCAAAGGCCCAGAACGGCGGCTCGATCCCCCGTTGTTGCAGATGATCCTCGCTCGCCTGCCAAATCGGCGTGATCTCGCTGGCCAGCGCGAGCGTGATCTCAGGCACCAGAGGCGCACAAGTCCACGCCGTATTGGCAAGGATGAAGCTTCCACCGTCCAAGCTCAACGCCCGATCACCGCCACCAACAGCGCGCCCGCCACCGCCATTCCCACGGAACGGTTGGACTGAAACAGCGCGAGACACATGCCCGGCGAGCCGATATCCAGCGCCACCACCTGCTGTGCCAGCAGAAACGCCGGCACGACCATCAGCGCCACCGCCCACCCACCGCCCGCGAACCAGAGTGCCAGCCCCAAGCAGGCGACCATCCCCGCATACGCAGCGCCGACGAAC
>CAXUIA010000031.1:13110-14050 GCA_964250835.1 uncultured Acetobacteraceae bacterium
CGGACACCCACGACGGCGTCGTCCTCGATATCCTGAAATCCGTAGATCGTGTCGAAGCCGAGATCCCACAGGATCGCCGCCGCGTAGATCGACAGGCACGCCAGGTCGATCCGACCAGTGACCGCCACGTAACCCATCGGGGCCCCGAACCCGAACGGCAGGCCCATCACCAGCTGCGGCCACCACGTCACCCGCTTCGCGAGCGGATACAGGGCGACCAGGACCAGCGAAGCCGCCGCCATGACCCAGCAGAGCGGCCGAAGCATTAGCAGGACCACCAAAGCCACAAGCAGCAGCACCAGCAGCAGCCCGAGCGCGTCGCCAACACCGAGGGCGCCGGATGCGAGCGGTCGTCCCGCCGTCCGCGCCACACGCCGATCGATGTCTCGATCCCAGAGATCGTTCACCACGCAGCCTGCCGAGCGCATCGCCAGTGAACCGATCGCGAACAGGATCAACAGCCGCACCGCTTCCGGACCGGATGGGCGTCCAAGCAAAATGCCCCAGACACCAGGCAGGAACAGCAGCCAAACGCCAATCGGCCGGTCCAGCCGTGCCAACCGAGCGAAGGCGCGCATCTTGGGCGGCAGCCGAGCAGTCCAGCCCGTCTCGACGATGTCGGTATGCGCCACGCCCTCTCCCGTTCGAGATCCACGCGCGCTATCTTGGCATTGCTCCAGGGGGATGCCCATGCGCGACACGCCCCGGATCCACGTCGATGACCCACTGGAGGCGGGAGCGCGCGTCGTACTCGATAGTGAGCGCCAGCATTACCTGCTCAACGTCCTGCGTGCCTCAGCCGGAGATGCCGTCCGCCTGTTCAATGCACAGGCCGGCGAATGGACCGGCCGTCTGACAGGCGCGCCGCGCAACACCGTGAACGTGCTTGTTGAAGAACGCTGCCGACCCCCCGCAGTGATGTCGGAGCCCGGTCTCACCC
>CAXUIA010000031.1:14060-15880 GCA_964250835.1 uncultured Acetobacteraceae bacterium
GCATTGTTCCTGTTGCAACCGCGCGAACCATCGCAGGCCGCGTCAATCTGGACCGTCTTCACCTCATTGCACGGGAAGCGGCCGAGCAATGTGAACGGCTCGACGTGCCTGCCATCCAACCGCTGATCTCACTGCACGACATGCTCGATCGCTGGCCGCCGGCCCAAACGATTGTCGCTGCTCTCGAACGGTCCGGCGCACGCAAGCTCGGCCGCCCAGCGCCCCCGCCCTCTGTGTCAGCGACCGCCATTCTGGTCGGACCCGAAGGCGGCTTCACACCAGCGGAACTTGACGCCTTGCACCGGCGCCCCTTTGTTGAGCCGGTCTCGATCGGCAGCACAGTGCTTCGGGCGGAAACCGCGTGCGCGGTTGGATTGGCATTGCTCCTCTCGGAGCGTTTGGGGTGCGATGTCGAACCCGGGTGACGAGGACGCAACGCCGATCACCAGCGTCCGCCAACTGGCAGACTATCTCGCGTCAGGCTGCAAGCCGCGCGAGGATTGGCGGATCGGCACCGAACACGAGAAGTTCGGTTTCTCACGCCGCAACGCCCGTCCGATCCCCTACGAACCAGCCGGTATCAAGTCGGTTCTCGACGGCCTTGCACCGCATGGCTGGAAGCGGATCGAGGATGACGGTCGCCTGATCGGTCTGAGCCAGAGCGGCCGTTCGATCTCGCTCGAACCCGGCGGTCAGTTTGAGTTGTCCGGAGCGCCTCTCAGGACACTTCACGACACCAAGGCCGAAATGGACGCGCACTTCGCCGAGCTGCGCGAGGCGTGCGACCCGATGTTCATAGGCTTCGCGCCGCTTGGCTTCCATCCCACGGCCACACGGGCCGAAATGCCGCTGATGCCCAAGAGCCGCTACTACATCATGAAGCGCTACATGCCCCACGTCGGCTCGATGGGTCTCGACATGATGCTTCGAACCTGCACGGTGCAGGTCAATCTCGACTACGCCTCCGAGGACGACATGGTGCGCAAGCTGCGTGCCTCGTCCCTGCTACAGCCGGTCGCAACCGCGCTCTTCGCCAACTCTCCGTTCATTGAGGGCAAGCCGAGCGGCTTCCTGTCGACGCGCGCGCACGTCTGGACGGATGTCGACAACGCGCGCGCCGGCAGTCCGCCGGTCTATTTCGAGGATGGTTTCGGTTTCGAACGCTACGTCGAATGGCTGCTCGACGTGCCGATGTATTTCGTTGCGCGTGGCGGAACGCTGCGCGACGTTGCCGGCCAGTCATTCCGAGGCTGGCTGGAGGGCCGCGAGGACCGGCTGTCTGACTTCGAGCCAACGGTAGGCGACTTCGCCGACCACGCCACGACCGTCTTCCCCGACGTGCGCCTCAAGCGGTTTCTCGAAATGCGCGGCGCCGACGCGGGAAGCCCGGAAATGATGCTGGCGCAGTCGGCACTCTGGGTGGGCCTTCTCGGCGACGATGCCACCCTCGCCGCGACGGAGGCCTTGGTCCGACGCTGGCCTTGGCAGACGCTCGCGGCCTTGCGCGCCGCAGTCCCACGCGACGGATTGCGCGCCTCGTTCGGCACGCCGCGAGCGACCGTCGCCGATCTTGCACGCGAAATGGTGACGATCGCCGCCGCCGGCCTGTCGTCCCGTGGTCTCGGTGAAGAGGTTTACCTCGCCCCTCTTCAGGCGATCGCTGCCGGGGAGCCGGTACAGGCCCAGTGTTGGCTCGAACGCTACGCCGGTCCCTGGTCAGGCGACGCGGGACGGATCTTCGCGGAGGCGGCCGTTTAAACCGAACAGGCCCGACAGTCAGAAGTGGTGGAGCTGAGGGGAATCGAACCCCTGACCTCCTC
>CAXUIA010000032.1:0-15725 GCA_964250835.1 uncultured Acetobacteraceae bacterium
CCACCGCTTCCCGACCCACGCCGCGGGGCGCGGCGGGCAGTGGACCTATCACGGGCCGGGACAGCGCGTGGGATACGTGATGCTTGATCTGCGGCGGCCGCACGGGCCGGTGCCGGCGCGCGACGTGCGGGCTTACGTGCGCGGGCTGGAGGCGTGGCTTATCGCGGCTCTGGCGGAGTTCGGAGTGCGTGGCGAGGTGCGCGAGGGGCGGGTCGGGATCTGGGTGGTCGATCCGGCGACTGGGACGGAGAACAAGATCGCGGCGATCGGCGTGAGGGTCACGCGCTGGGTGAGCTGGCATGGGATCGCACTGAACGTGGCACCGGATCTGAGGGAGTTCCGCCGGATCGTGCCGTGCGGGATTGCCGAGCACGGGGTGACGAGCCTGGCGGCACTCGGGCTGGGCGTGACGATGGACGATCTCGATGCGGCGTTGCGTCGGTGCTGGGGTGGGGTGTTTGGGTTGGGAAGTGGCGTTTCGCCGCGTCGGAGATCTTGACCGGCGGCAGCGCGCGTGGGCGGCCTTCGAGCATCCCGAGCTCGCGGCCGATCGCCTCGAGGGTCTGCGCGTGGCGAACAGCATCGGGAGGCGGACGAGGTTGCGCGCGCGAAGGCGACGGCAGGAACTCGCGACCGTAGGCTCGACGGTGAGCAGTGAGCCGGACACGATGCTTTCGTCGGCTATCTTGATCGCGACGTTGCGCACTCCCGAGCATGTCGGTAGCGTCACGGTTGAGTGCGGTGATGACCTGTCGCGTGAGCGCCATCATGTCCTCGTCTGGCGGTCAGGAAGGTGGTTCAGCTTGGCAGGGCGAAGGCCGCGGGTGGCGCTGCGGCGTGCGTGGTCTGATCGAAAAGACGGAACATCGTGCGCCGCCGTTCGGCATCGAGCGCCTGCAGGCTCGTAAGTTCCAGACCGGATGGTGTTCGATCAAAAACCAACGTGAGCTGGCCGGCGCCCGGGTTGTCGGCGCGGGTCAGCGTGAGCTGAAGTCGGCCAGGAACCTGCTGGACGTCGTTGACGCGAATGTTGCCGCCGAAAAGGTCGATGTGTTCTTCGAGAAGAAGGCCGATCGGGCTGGCACTCGCGTGGGTTCGGGTGACGCTGCCGGTGGATGCGTCGGTCACCACGATGCGGCCAGCATTGGCGATGAGGACCATCCGGTCGTGCGGCGCATAGTCGAGACGCAGACGGCCGGGCGGGTCGAACAGGACAATCCCTTCGCTGACCGCGCCGTCGGGCCAGGTCTGGAGAAAGTTCGCGTGCAGGCCGTGAAGATCGTCGAGCCATGCTTGCACTTCCGCCACGCTGGCGCGGGCGGCGGGCGAAAGGTCTGCTTGGGTTGCCGCGCAGCCGGTCAGGCTGGCGGCCACAGCGAGGGTTGCGAGGCCTGCGAGGCCTAGGGTGCGTCGGGTGAGGCTCACTCGGCCGCAATCGCTCCTTGGATCTGACCGGATGGGTCAGCGAGATCAAAGAACGGCCGGTCCTCGCGCGTCAGCCAGGGGCTGTAGACCGGGTCGTTGCGGAACAGCTTGTGGTCGCGCCAGCGCTCAAACATTGCCTGCTGTTCGGTGAAGAAGCGCGCCTCTTGCTCGGGGCGCATGTCGCTGCCGCGGCTAAGGCTCTCGTGATGCTCGGCGATGGTTTCGGCGTTCCAGATGATCTTGTAGCCGGCGTCGCGTATCTTGAGGCACAGGTCGACGTCATTGTAGGCGACCTTGAGCTTGACTTCATCAAAGCCGCCGACCTGGTCGAAGATCTGGCGACGGACGAGCATCATCGCCGCGGTGACGGCAGTGAACTCCTGACTGAGACGGGCGCGTCCGATGAAGCCGTAATCATCGGCCGGAATTCCCGCGTGCATGTGCGCGGCGACGCCGTGGACGCCCACCAGCACGCCCGCGTGCTGGACGCCGCCCGACGGGTAAAGGAGCTTTGCACCGACCGCGGCGACCTTCGGGTCGGACATCTCGCCCAGCATGCGGTTGAGCCATTTGGGCTCCAGGACGAAGACATCGTTGTTCATCAGCACAATGAACTCGGCGGTCGTGCTGGCGACGGCCAGGTTGTTGAGGCGGGAATAGTTGAAGTCTTCCTCGACGACCAGCAGCCGGACACGCGGCATTGCGCCCACGTCGTCGCGAAAATTATGCGCCTCATGGGTCGTCGACCAGTTGTCGATCAGCACGATCTCGTAATTCTCGTACGCGGTCGTTTCGAGGATGGTCTCGATGCAGTTGCGCGTGGTCTCGATCTCGTCCTTGAAGGGGATGATGATGGCGACCGAGGGTGTGCCGATCGGCTTGAACTCAACGCCGTAGATCGTGAGATTGTTGATCGCCTCGACCTTCGCCTCGCGTCCCGTCCGGGTCAGATGGTCGGTGACCGCGTTGACGCCCGCTTGGACGGCATAGCCCTTGTTGGAGATGTCGGAGGCGGTCGAGTTCGGAGTCTTGCGCCAGTGATAAAGCATCTCGGCGACGTGATGGATTTTGTCGTGCGGAATGGTCTCCGAGATGCGCAGGATGTAGTCGTGGTCTTGCGCGCCGTCATAGTCGCTGCGCAGCAGGCCAACTTTGCGTATCACCTTGGTGTTGACGATCAGCAGGTGGCAGACATAGTTGCAGCCGAGCATGTACCGGTAGTTCCAATCCGGCTTGAAGTTGGGCTCCATGAAGTATCCGGCGCTGTCGACTTTATCCTCGTCGGAATAAAGCATCAGTGCGTCCGTTTCACGTGCGGCGCGCATCATGACTTCAAGTGCAACGTCGACGAGGACGTCGTCGTGATCGAAGAAGACGATCCAGTCACCCCTTGCCGCCTCGATGGCGACGTTGGTTGCCTTGGCGATGCCGACATTCTTTTGGCGGCGGATGCAGCGTATCCGGCTGTCCTGAGCCGCAAAGGCGTCCATGCGTTTGGATATTTCGGGCGCCTTGCCGCCGTCGTCGACGATGATCAGTTCCCAGTTCTGGTAGGTTTGATAGATGACGCTCTCGACGGCTGCGACGAAGTCGCTCATCAGCGGCTTGTAGGTCGGCAGCAGGATCGATAGCAGCGGCTCGGCGGGAGCGCCCGCCGTTTGTTCCCGGTGACGCGTGGCGGCGGTGCGGGCACGCAGGTGGTTGTAATACTGACGCGCCCAGCGGTCATAGTCGTCGGTGTTGTAGCCGGCCTGGGGGACGATTGCGGTGACGTCGCGGCGGAGCGCCGTCAGGTCGCGGAGCATGTCGCGATGCAGCGTGTCCATCCGCGTGCTGATGTCGAGCAGACGGCCCTCAAGGTAGTCATCGACGACACCGGTCACGAAGGGTGAATTGTCGAGCTCGACCTGGTCGGGAATTACAAAGAAACGGAACGATTGAGGATAGGACTTGCGATACTGCGTTGGAACCCTGAACTCGAACCCGCAATTGGCATCGCAGCCGAGTGCGGAGGCAACGTCAAGACGGAACCTGTCGGCGATCACCTGACCGATCCGCACACCGTTGCAGGTCACCATCAGGTGGCAGCCGCCCGTACCCTTGTCCTGGCTGCCGACGCGACGCAACACCCAGCCGCGGAGAGCGCCGCGGGCGTAATTGTCCACGTTGCCCTGAATGGTTACCGTCGGGTAACCACTGAAGATGTGGGCGTCGAGGAGGTCGGCGACGCCGCCCTCGCCTATATGGGCGACCAGCGTGTCGTCGGGCAGCCGGAAACTGATCCGATGCGAGATGCCGTCGAGAAAGGTGTCGGGCACGTCGTACGAGAAGCCTACCCGCCCGGTGGGGTGCTGGAGAATGGCGCGCACGTCCTCGCGGCTGTCGTCGGCGAGGATCCGGGTGACTTCCTCGCCGTCGATGAGGACGATCAGCTCGACCGGCTCGTCGGGTGCTGCGACGTCCATGACCCAGCCCTGAGCGTGCCCCTTCTCGAACCGGTCGAAATAGCCGCGGTAGACGGATTGGCTGGCGACGCTGGGCATGCTGGAAGAGTCAGGCATCGATCCCTCTTAACCGCCGGTGCGCAGCGCGTCTCGATACACCGAGCGCACCGATCGCACCTAGGAGTATCTCTGTCGCGGTTCTCAGAAGGTCAGCAGTATACTACGACGCGCTCCGTTGGCTCAAGCGAACTGCCCGCACGCGGCATCCAACGTGTTTCGCAGCAGGCATGCGACCGTCATCGGACCGACGCCGCCGGGCACCGGAGTGATCGCGCCCGCCACGCCAATCGCCTCGTCAAAGGCCACATCGCCGACCAGACGAGACTTACCCAGACGCTCAACCCGGTTGATGCCGACGTCGAGGATGATTGCGCCGGGCTTGAGCCAGTCGCGACGAACGAGCTCCGGCCGGCCGACGGCGGCGACGAGGATGTCAGCCTCGCGGGTGATCGAGGAGATGTCACGACTGCGTGAGTGAGCGATCGTCACCGTACAATCTTCGCGGAGCAGGAGAGCTGCGATCGGCTTGCCCACGATGTTGGAACGGCCAAGAACGACGGCGTGCAGGCCGGCCAAGGGCGCGCCGAGCGCGCGGAGCATCAGCAGACAGCCGAGCGGCGTGCACGGGACGGGACCGGCGAGGCCGCTCGCGAGCCGGCCGGCATTGATGACGTGAAAACCGTCGACGTCCTTGTCGGGCCGGACTGCCTGCAAGATGCGCGCGCTGGTGATGTGGGGCGGGAGCGGCAGCTGGACGAGAATGCCGTGCACGGCGGGGTTGTCATTGAGGCGGGCGATGAGGTCGAGGAGCGCTGCCTCGCTAGTCTCGGCGGGGAGCGCGTGCTCGGCGCCGGTCATGCCGGCGAGACCGGTTTGACGGAGTTTGTTGCGAACGTAGACGGCACTTGCCGGGTCTTCGCCCACGCGGACCACGGCAAGACCCGGGACGACGCCGTGCTCGGCGCGGAAGGCGGCGACGCCTGTCGCGACCTCCGCCACGATGCGGGCGGCCGCCGCCTTGCCGTCAATAACGATCGTCTCCTGCATGCCGGCTCCGACAACGCGAACCCGGGTCTTAGCGTTGTGGTGCAACGTCCACCAGCCGGAGTGCCCACCCAATGAGCGAAGCCGGCGAGACCTCGCCGCATCTCGACGAGAGTGAGCGGCGTCAGGCGGCGGACGCTGCGGCACTCGGACCGAAGGTGATCCATGAGATCGTGCGCGACCAGGGCGAGACCGAGCTGGTGCGGCCGTTCAGTGGGCTGGCGTGGTCGGGCCTAGCGGCGGGAGCGTCGATCGGGTTCTCGTTCATGATGATGGCGGAACTCCAGGGCGCGCTGCCGGACGCGCCGTGGCGGCGTCTGGTGTCGGGGTTCGGCTACTCGCTGGGCTTTCTGATCGTCATTCTGGGTCAGCAGCAACTCTTCACGGAAACGACGTTGACTGCGCTGATCCCGACGCTGACAAAGCGCAATATTGCATCCCTCCTCGGAACGCTCCGGGTCTGGGCGATCGTGCTGATGGCCAATCTGGCGGGGACCGTGGTCTTTGGAGTCGTGCTCGCCCAGGCCCACATGTTCGGCCCGGAGACGATGGCTGCCATGCGAACGATTGCCGCGCAGACGATGGCTGAGCCGTTCTGGACGACGACGTTGAAGGCCGGCGGGGCCGGATGGCTGATCGGGTTGATGGTCTGGCTGCTGCCCGCAGCGGGCAGCGCTCGAACGCTGATCATCGTGTTGCTGACGTATACGGTGGCGGTGTCGAGGTTCAATCACATCGTTGCGGGATCGACGGAGGCGGTGTTTGCGGTCGCGAGTGGCAGTGCGTCGGTCGCTGATTACCTCGGCCGGTTCTTTGCGCCGACGCTTCTCGGCAACACCGCGGGCGGCGTTATCTTAGTCGCGCTGCTCAACCATGCGCCGGTGGCGAGCGAGATTTTTGCGAAGGAGGGACGACGATGACGTATGTGCCGGATCGGGGACGTTACGCTGGCAAGGATTTCCGACGCTGTGGGCTGTCGGGCCTGGATCTGCCCCCGATCTCACTCGGGCTCTGGCATAATTTCGGCGGCAGCGACGTCTTCGAGACGGGACGCGCCGTGGTGCGTCGGGCGTTCGACCGCGGAGTGACGCATTTCGATCTGGCAAACAATTACGGACCGCCTTACGGGTCGGCGGAGGAGAACTTTGGGTTGATGCTGGCCAAGGATCTGCGGCCGTTTCGTGACGAGCTGGTGATTTCGTCCAAGGCGGGCTGGGACATGTGGCCGGGTCCATATGGCGTCGGCGGGTCGCGGAAGTATCTGGTCGCCTCGCTCGACCAGAGCCTCAGGCGGATGGGGCTCGATTACGTGGACATCTTCTACTCGCATCGGCCGACACCCGACACGCCGCTCGAGGAGACGATGGGCGCACTGTCGCAGATCGTGCGTCAGGGCAAGGCGCTTTATGTCGGCATCTCGTCCTACTCGCCGGAGCTGACGCGTCGTGCGCACGCGTTGCTGGCGGCGGACGGGGTCCGGCTGCTGATCCATCAGCCGTCCTACTCGATGCTGAATCGCTGGATCGAAGAGCGGCTGCTCGAAACGCTGGGAGAGCTCGGTATGGGCTGCATCGCCTTCTCGCCGCTGGCGCAGGGGATGTTGACGTCGAAATACCTGCAAGGCGTTCCGGAGGGGGCGCGCGCGGCGCGCGGCAGCTCGTTTGACCAGAAGCTGCTGAGTGAAGAGAACCTCAATCGCATCCGCGAGCTTGATGCGGTCGCACGCAGGCGCGGGCAAACGCTGGCGCAGATGGCAATCGCCTGGACGCTGCGCGACGAGCGGGTGACGTCGGCGTTGATCGGGGCGCGCAATGTCGAGCAGCTCGATGATTCTCTCGACGCGCTCCGGACGCTTTCCTTCACAAAAGACGATCTCGACGAGATCGACCGGCACGCGACGGAAGGCGGGATCGATCTATGGCGCACCGTGTCCTCGTTCACGTGAGCGGAGCACGTTGATGAAGGTTGCGGTCGTCATTCGCGCGCACAAGACCACGCGCAAGCTTGAGCATCTGATCAGGTCGCTTTCCGGTTCGGACCGGTATGATCTTTATCTCGCAGCCAATGAGACACGCAACCAAGTGTCGGACTTCGGTATCGTCAAGCTCGCGCATACGGCCGAGATCATGGCGCCGCTGGGTGCGCGTTTCGCCGATGAGGTGAACCTCGTGCACGCGAGCGACATGGTCTTCAGCTTCCTGCGTGAAAGGCTGCCCGAGCACGACTTCATTCTGCTGGTCGAGGACGACGTGCATTTTACGATCGACGCTCGCGGCTATGTCGAGCGGGTGGTGGAGCGGGTTCGCTCGAGGCCAACCGGCATCGATCTGGTGGTGACGAAGCTGCGGCGCGCCGAACATGATTGGTGGTGGTTTCAGGAGGGACGCCGGCTGTTTGCAGACCCATGGGCAATGCTGTTTTCGATCGTGGGTCTATCGACGCGCGCGATCACGGCGTTGCGCGCGGGACGACAGCGGGAGGTCGAGGGTGACCGGCAGGACGGACTTGTGTTCTGCGAAGCCTTCGTACCGAGCCTGCTGCGCGAGCAGGGTGACTTCACGATGGTCGATTTCAACGAGATGATTTCCGCGTCGTATCGCGACGACATGTTTACGATCGGGCTGCCGTTCCTTCTGGAGGACCCGGACTGGGCCGCGCGCGGCTTTGCCATGGCGCACCCCGTATTCAGCGCGCCGCAGTTTCTCGAGCGACGATTTTCGCATGCAATGGCACCCGGTGGAAATGTCCAGGCCTTTCTGGTGGACCTCGAGAACCGGCAGGCGGCGTTCGAGCCGCTGCTGCGTTTGGAGTATGCGGCGCGCGCTGGGGCGGCGATCTCGATGGAAATCGCGAACCGACTAGCGCGGTTGGAAGCGCGAATGCTCCAATAAGCGGTCAGACCCTGTGCTGCAGTCAGGCGGCGGTGCGTAACTGGCTCGGTTGGATTGTGGCAGCGATCCTGGGCATCATGTGGCGAACTGGCATGGTTGGTCGAACCGCTTCAATGCTTTGACCCGTGTTTAGCGTGAGCGCGCGCGAGGTCCTGGGCGAGCCTGTCGTTGATCAGTTTTCGTTCCGCAACGGAATACGAGAAAGTGCGCATCATGACTTGCTCGGCGTAGGCCAGAACGGCATCCTTGATCTCTTCGCGCGGCAGTTCGACCTTGCGCAATTTGAGTTCGCATTCGGCATCGTCCATCGGAGTCGTCGTATCGTTCTCGACGGCTTCGGCTATGTGAAGAAGGAAGTGGTCCACCCAACTGGCCTTGAGTTCTTCGGTGTCAACGGCTGACATTGGACGGCCTCGCCTGACGTAGTCCGCCATGCGCTCCAGATCCTCGTCGGCGAGCATCGCCATCATCGCGGCGCACCCTTCTTTCAGATCCATCCCTCACTCCTTGACGTCAGTGAACGGGCAGCATAGATCTGTCCGAACGCTTGCCCAGCACCCTCGCTCGGGTTTGCGCTCGCACCGGCTGTTATTTCGAGGCGCGCATGGCGATGGAGGCACGGAAACTCAGGCGCCGGCGCCTGGCAGTGGCGCGCGCGCCGTCGGCAGAGAAATCTGCCGCCGATGCCCCGGCCATTGCATCGGGCCAGAGGACCACTCGCGCGGTCTGGAGGAGGATCAGCAGGTCGAACAAAACTCCGTAATTCTTGACGTAGTGGAGGTCGTAGCTGAGTTTGGAGCGTGCGTCGTCGAGCGACGCGCCATACGGATAGTTGATCTGCGCCCAACCGGTCAGGCCCGCCTTGACGACGTGACGCTCGTTATACAATGGCAATGACGCAGTGAGCGTGCGGATGAACTCGGGCCGCTCTGGACGGGGTCCGACCAGAGACATGTCTCCCTTTAGAACGTTGAAGAGCTGAGGCAACTCGTCAATCCGCGTGCGTCGGATCAGTGCCCCCACTCTGGTAACACGTTTATCCCTGTTGCACGCCCAGACCGCGCCTGAACGTTCGGCATCGACGCGCATCGATCGCAACTTGTAGATGTCGAAATGACGCCCGCCTTTTGTCACGCGCGTTTGCCGGTAGAATACCGGCCCGCCATCTTCCAGCTTGATCCCGATCGCGGCTGCAATCAGGAGTGGTGTGGCTGGGATGAGGACGATGAGCGCCGCCGCGACATCGAGCAGACGCTTGAGGATACGGTCGAGCGGGCTGAAATGAAATCCGTCGGCGTAAAGAAGCCAACCAAGCTCCAGTCTTTTGAGATCGAGCCGACCGATCTCGGTCTCGAGGAACCCCATATATTCTCTGACGGGATATCCCGCGACCCTGCACTGTAGCAGGTCGAGCATGGGAAGGCCTCGCCGGTTGTCGGGTGCAACGACGATCTCGTCGGCATTGAATGCGTTGGCAGCGGAGAGGAAGCCGTGCGACGCGTCGAAGACGAGCGCGGCCGGATCAAGACGTGGGTCTCGTTCTCCCATCGCGTCGGCGTGGGCGAAGGCGATATCGTAGGCAAGCATGCGTCCTTCGCGCTGAAGGAGCCAGACAAGATCCCAGGCCCGGCGTCCGGCGCCGACAACCAACAGACGGCGGCGAAAACGGCCCAGACGACGAAGCAACACCAGGATGACCCGCGCCAGCCAAACAGCAGGTAGGAAGCAGGCGATCGACCAGATGAAAAGGTCGCTGCCGGGTGTGAGCCCGAGAGTGCGCGCGACACTCCAACTGAAGACCGTGCTCAAAAGGACGGCTAAAGCAGCTCTGCTCAACGACTGGCGCGGATTGGACAACGCGCTGCGCCGGTAAAGACCAAGCGCGCATAGAAGCAGCATGACGCTTAGGGAGAACAGACAAGTGCAAGGCCAGCCGGCTTGTGCTGTCGACCACCCACATGGATTTCGAGTGACGAAAAGCCATGTGCCCGTTGTCAGGATTGCATCGAGAAGGACGAGACAGGTTGTTGCGCTCAAGCGCGTAACGTTGAGTGTCATGGCTGCTCGCGGTACTCCAGTGGCGTCGTTCAAGCCACTGAAGTGGAAGCTGCCATGAAGATGTTTACAACTGATTGCGTCGACGTCGCCTTACGCGCTTTATGCGCATTCACCCTTCTGCAACCTCCGTGATTTACCTTGCTGTTGGCAAGCAGGGAGCTCTCACGTGAGATCACATGCCATCGTGACCCGCTGGGCAGCTCCCTGTAATATGCTCTGCCATCCTCGTCTCGCCCTGGTCCGTCATCGAGAACATCTTTACTCGTTTACCGAACTGATCGGCCATCTGCCGGTCATGGAGATCGGCCTGTCCGATGATACGAGCCTTGTCGCCCAGGAGATTTGGGATCGGCTGGCGCATGTTGCGCCTGAAGCCGCCGAGCACGCCGTCCGGCTGTCGGAAGCACGCGACTTCGAGGTGCTAGACCTCTACGCGTGTGCGGCGTTCGGGTCTGCCTAACAAGGTGATGACTGGGGCTCTCCCCAAGCAAACTAGAATAAATCAACGGCTCTAGGACGAGCAGTGCGATCTCGCAACGGATGCAGGCGAGCACTTAGGTTGAAGCAACCAGCTCATTCGACCAGCATCGACACGTTTCGCTTGTAAGCGGCTCCGCGCGTGGTGGCGAACGATACCAACCATTGCCGTAAATCCACGGCGGTCTTTGGACGACAGATTTGGAAGCCTTGTACTTCTCTGCACCCAACGTCACGAAGAAGTTCAATCTGTCTGGGAGACTCCGCCCCTTCACCAGTGATCGCACGGCCCAAGCTGCCGCAAAGCCCGGTCATAGCTTGCACGATTGAGGCCGCTTCGGGCTTGCTGCCAAGATCGTGCACAAACGATTTATCGATCTTGATTCTGTCGAACGGTAGAACGCGCAGGAAGCCGAGGGACGAATAACCCGTTCCGAAGTCGTCCAGTGCGATAGTTACCCCCAAAGCTTTCAACTGCCGCAGCATGGATTTCGCCGCCCCGATATCATCGATCATTGCGGTCTCGGTCACTTCCAGCTCCAGCCTGCCGGGGCGAAGTCCAGTCTCCCTTAAAGCCGCGGCCACCCTATCCTTCAGATCCGGAAGGCAAAGTTGAAGTGGTGACAGATTGACGGACACGCGCAACTGATCAGGCCATGACGCCGCTTCGCGGCACGCCGCCCCCAACACCCAGTCGCCGAGCTCTGGCATCAATCCTACTTGCTCGGCCACTGGGATGAAGACACCTGGTGATACGTTGCCCTGCGCCGCCGACGTCCACCTTATCAGGGCCTCGCAGGAGGTGACCGTGCCGTCCTCTATGTTGACGACAGGTTGGTAGTGTAGCTCGAATTGGTTGTTAGCAAGCGCGAGCCGCAGCTCATGCTCCATGTCGTATGACGATCCGCCCAGGCCCGGTAGGCTGGCCGACGAAGTCACAGACGCGAACTCGCGGCAGCCGGCCACCACGCGACCGACATCCCGCTCCTCTTTGATCCGGTTTCTCCCGCCGCTCTTGGCCTCATAGAGGGCCGCATCAGCGCGGCCGACAAGTGTCACAGCCGTGTCGCCTGGACGAAGAAAAGCAAGGCCGCCGCTCAGTGTGACTGGTCGATCAGCACCGCCGAACTGGAAAGGCTCTCCGGTCAGCGAGGCTTGAATTGCTGCGACCCGTCTTCGGGTCAGGTCGGGTTCGCCACGCAGGATCATCAGGAATTCTTCGCCGCCATAGCGGCCGGCGACCTCCGGCGTCACGATGGCGTCGGCAAGCCTGGCGCCAAAAGTGCTCAGCACAGCGTCGCCCGCAAGATGGCCGAAACCATCATTGATCTGTTTAAAACGATCTAGGTCACAGATTAACACTGCGAGCTTGGTTCTTGCACGGTGAGCCTCCGCGACTGCTGTCTCAAGCAACTCCATGATAGCTCTTCGGTTTGGCAGGCCTGTCAGCGCGTCCGACATCGCCAGCCGCTCAAGCTCACGCCGCGCCTGCTCGATCTCCAGGGTTCGCAGTTGAACCATGTCTTCAAGACGTCGCTGTTCACCGGCCAGGCGCTCTTGCTCCTCCAGAGATTTCCTCTGCAGCTCTGCCCTGGCGGCCTCGATCTCAGCGGTTCTCGCCGTGACGACAGCCTCAAGACGCCGCTTGTGCTGGAGAAGAAGCCTCACACGTGCTTGCCATGCACAGAAGACGATCTGGGCGCCGGCGATTGCGCACAGCGCATAGAACCACCATCGCTGCCACCAGGGCGCCCTGATGTGGAGGGTAAAACCTACGGCCTTTGCAACTGCGTCATGGGTTCCACTGGTCGCGACCAACTCGAACTGGAATTTGCCGGCGGGCACGTGCGCGTAACGCACGTCTCGTCCTGTTGTCTCGCTCCAGACGGTGTCGAGCCCCTGCAGCCGATAGCGAAAGCTGACAGGACCGGTGTCAAAGTCGAGATCTGCGAAATGTATGATCAGCGGGGCGTTATCCCATGGAACGGTGATCGAGGAGTTCGGCGCTAGATCTCTGGCCCCAAGCGTGAGTTGCGTGATCCTAGGGTGCAAAGGCTTCGGCGGCGGTAGGTGCGATGGATCGATCAGGTGCGACAGACCATGACTGGTTCCAAACCACATGGAGCCGTCGGTGTCTTCGTAGGCGGAATATTCATCGAGATCGTTGCTGATCGTGCCATCGCTGCTGTCGAAACGTCGCCAAGACGTTCCGTTCCAGACATCGATCCCGCGGTCGGTGCCGACCCACACCCATCCTCGATGATCGAGAGACAAGGACAGGGTTGCGTCCGAGCTGAGCTCGGGCGAACGGACGGGGGTGAGAGGTTGAAGGTCTTTGCCGTTTAGATGGAAACGGTCAACGCCCTCCTGCTCTGTCGCGATCCAGAGATCGCCGTCGGGTGCCAGCGTCGCCGCCATCGGTTGACCCTTGAGCAATCCGGGAGGGACGATGAGGTCGAAGCGTCCTGCTGGGTTTCGACGGAAAACACCTTGTCGAGAAAGAAGCCAGGCATTGCGTGTCTGGTCCACCATAACGCTCATGCGTCCGAGCGAAAGCACGAAAACTGCGTTGATCCGTGAAGCGGCCGCATCCGCGTCGTCGATGACGAACAGTTTCGTGCGCGTGCACAACCAGAGACGATTGTCCCTGTCGATGGCCGCGGTCAGAACGTTCCCGACCGACGCAAATCGCTCAACCGTCCCGCTTGCGCGATCAAGCCGTTCCAGTGGGGCACCGGATGGAGCAAGCCACAACTTGCCTCGATGGCTCTCCGCCATGACGTAGTCGGTCCCGGGAATGACTGGCAGATGAGTGCCAAGTGCCGCGGTTCCGTTGTAGGTTGATACCCAGAACCGCCCATCGTCCGTGCGCCTTAAAGCCCACGCGTTGTTATCCGGAAGGCCGTCCTCGATCGTCCAGTGTTCCCAGATGCCCATACCCTGGCTGCGATAGGCACCGTAACCAGCACTTCCGAGCCACAAAGATCCTTCTCGATCGAAGGTAAGCGCCTCGATCACACTTGCGGAAAGCCCTCCTTCGTGACGAGGGTAGCTTCGCCACGCCGCTCCGTTCCAACCGATAATGCCTTGGTCACGCTGCGTCAGAATACCACCGTGTTGATCGGAGATGAGCGCCAGTTCCTCCGGATGGCCCGCAAAGAATGAGCTGCGTTGACCCGGCACGTCGACGATCTGGAAAGAGGTCTGTCCCGACCGTCGCCACGCGAGGTGGTCAAGACTTCTCGCCCAAAGGGTTCCATCCGGCGTTTGCAGCGCAATCTGCCAGCGGTCTGCGGGCAGGCCTTGGCTGACCCCGGTGATTGTGAGGTGTTTGTCGGCCAAGCGACAGATCGCGGATCCGCAACCGATCAGCAGACCTCCTCGAGCGTCGGGCGTGACAAAACGCAGGTCGTTCAGAGCAGGATATTGCGTCAGATCGGAGGCGCCGAAGACGGGGTGGAACGGCCCTACGGCGTCGCCCGACACGCCAGCCTGGAAGAGGCGTCCGTTCAGAACAAGATAGACGGCGTTCTCAATGGCAGCGAGAAGGTGGCTGACCGACGGATCGAACACGGCGTTGCCAACATCGACTTTCTTGAACACCGCCTTCTGGCGGACGAAAATCCCGTCGGTGCTGACGACCCAAACCCGCCCTTCAACGTCTGTTGTGATTTCAGAGATCCAGGCAGCCGGTGGTAATCCCACGACGGCGTCGTAGGCCGCGATGCTTGCCCCATCATAACGAAAGAGACCTCCCTGGGTCCCGAGCAGCATGTAGCCATCCCGGTCTTGGGCGAGCGCGGTTACTGTCAGGTCTGCGAGACCTTGCGCATTGTTGTAGTTCTGGAACCTCGTGAACTGCGCCTCCGCGTTCGGGCTCAGAACCCGGAGGAGCAGTAGCACGAAGACAATCTTGCGCAGGGAATGACGGAGAGGACGGCAACGATCGACGCTCCTCATCGCGCTTCCCCTCAAGTATTTTAAGCGTCGCTCAGAGGAACAGTAATGTTGTTGCGTTGATGAGTGGTAAAGATTTGTTTGTTGTGATGCCTCCGCTGGAAAGAGGAGGCTCAATCCGCGCTCCTCAACCGAGCCGATCGCGACCCCGCGGATGATCCAAAGTCGCCGACCTTGCGGCTGTTCAACGCCTCGTGGGGCGAGCCCTTCGCCGCTTGAAGCCTGATTGGCGGATGGGGTGGGATTCGAACCCACGGTGGACTTGCGCCCACGGCGGTTTTCAAGACCGCTGCCTTAAACCACTCGGCCACCCATCCGGGCGTGTCGTCTTAGCGTGACCAACGCCCGCGGAACAGCTGGTCAGCTTCAGTGGGCGAGGTGGTGCCGGATATCAGCGGCGCCGCACGGGTGAAAGTTGCGAACGGTGTGTAGGTTGTGCGCAGACCCAATCGCTTCAGGCGCAGGCAGAGATCGCCGGTCAGGTGCTCGAACGTCACGCCACTCGCTGCAGCCAGGACCGCATCGAACCCACCCGCCTGAAGCAGGACCGTGCGACGAATAGCGAGCACGCCGCCAACGACGTCCGGGTTGTAGACGACCCCGGGATCGCCGCCCGGCGATCCATGTCCGGGCCTGATGATCGTGCCATCGGCCGCCAGCAGCAGGCCCGCATGATCAATGGTGGTGTCAAGGTGACGGATACAGCCGCCGACCGCGCCGATCTCCTGCTCGCCGAGCAACTCGATCAATGCCTCGAAGGCACCGCGACCGGCCGAAACAATATGGTCATCAAGCAGCACCAGGAACTCGGTGTCCAGTCGGTCGACCGCTGTGGGGAACCTCCCAGGCACGGACAGCAGCTTGGCGTTGGGCGGCACTGAGCCTGCCCAGGACGCGCCTTGAGAGATCACGACAGTGGCGGCGCGTGGTGGAAAGGCGCCGGTGCGGACACGATAGCTGCCGGCACGAATGCCGGGTTCGCAATATGCGAGCGGCCCCATCCGCTCGCGCAGATGTTCCAGAAGGGCGAGACGGCCGGCCTCTGCCGATGAGGGAGGATCGGCGTCGAGCGACGGAAGCTTCTGAGAGTGGATGGCGATGCGGCCACCCGTCCGCACGATCCGGAGCAGAGCGTCGTACTCGATGACGGGTTCGGAACGGTCGCGAAAGCCACCAATGCGCTCGAGCGCGCGCCTGGCGGTCGCGAGCGGACGAAGCGCGCTCGCCAGGATGCGGTCAGAGATTTCGGTGCAGCCGGGCGGGTCGGACGCAAGCAGAACCTCGGGCGGATCAGACGCGAGAGCCGGCGCGATATCGGCGAGGATGGTGGCGAGCGCGCCCATCTCACCGACGGAGCGAGCGATGACGA
>CAXUIA010000033.1:0-14123 GCA_964250835.1 uncultured Acetobacteraceae bacterium
GTCCCGACGGGAACGATCCATTCGCCGCCAGGCCCGCATCACGCGCTACACAGATCGGCAGGTCGTTGCCCACAAACGGCCGCTTGCGTCCATAGTGTTCCTTTGGTCCGGCATAGGTGGCGGCGACGTCCGCCTTAGCTCGTTCCAGGATTCGAAACAGGCTGGGAACGGTCGACTGCGTCAGTGGGGCTCCCATCGCGCATGAGAAATCATTGGCGAGCGCGGCCGGCGACAGATCCGCATCACGTGTGGCAAGCGCCCAGCGCACGCTCCCCTGCAGGGCCCGCGTCGACTGGAATGTCGCCTCGTCCGCTGCCTGCTGCGCAGACGGATCGGTGGGCGGCGCCGGCAGGATCGCCGTCGCGTCCGGCAGCTTAGCCGGATCGATGTAAGGCGGCAGGCGTCCGTGCATCACGAGCGGCGCCTGGGCTGCCGACGTACGTGCCGACGCTCCGACCGGTATCGACAACACAAGGAGCCAAGCAACCACCGATTTGATCATTACGCCACCCCGTCGAGATTTCGGGCCGACGACCGTGCCCGCTCCACCAAGTGCACCATTGACGCTGTCCCGATCACCGGCACCAGCAGATTGAGCAGCGGGACCACACTCGCAAAAGCCAGCGCGATCCCATCCGGCAAGACCGCACTCCGGCTTCGACGATAGAGTGCCAACGCGTCGGCGCGCGGCATTCGGCGCATGGCGACTGACGCGAACAACCCGCGGCCGATCGCCCAACCATTGATCGCCTGACCCACAAAGAACCCGACTCCCGGCAGCACCAGCGTTACGACCAGACCGATCAAGCTCAACGCCAGCAGCCGCACGCCCAACCCGACCGCGTCAGCCATTTGTGCCCCAAGTCCCGCGCCCGTCGGTGCGGGCAGCCCCGGATACCATCGCCGCTCGACCGCGCGGCAGACGGGCTCGACGAAGAGTGTCGCGATCAACGCAGCGACCGGCAGGAACAACCAAAGTGCCAGCAAAAACGCAGTCGCACCACCGAGCGCCGCGACTGCATCCGCAAGCAACCCGCGTTGCGCGAAAACGTGGTGCAACGACCAGGCGCTCAACAATGCCAGCCCCACGAAGCAGAACGCCGCAAGCAACGCGCTCCGTACCACCACCCCGAGAAATGCCGGGTCGCCGACCTGCCGAACCGCCCGCAGGAGCGCGCCTGCGGCAGTCACTCCTCAGGCGGCAAGCCGGTGCGACACCTCGTCCGGCCGCAGGAACACCAGTGCCTCGTAATCCCCGTGCAGTGCCGACGTGATCGGTCCCGTCTCGCACGTAAGCTCCCCGATCCGGCGCACCGGCGTCACCTCGGCAGCCGTCCCGGTCACGAACACCTCGTCGGCGGC
This sequence comes from uncultured Acetobacteraceae bacterium, assembly GCA_964250835.1. Classification (GTDB taxonomy): domain Bacteria; phylum Pseudomonadota; class Alphaproteobacteria; order Acetobacterales; family Acetobacteraceae; genus CAXTPV01. Next base: position 1,363 of record CAXUIA010000033.1, read on the forward strand.
CGCCATTTCCTCGGGCATGATCGTCCGCTCGATCACCCGAAGCCCGCGCTTCTCGGCGAGCGTGACCACCGTCTGCTTGGTCAATCCGTTCAGAAAACAATCCGCGGTCGGCGTATGCAGCACCCCGCCGAAGACGAAGAAGATGTTCGCACCCGTCGCTTCCGAGACGTGCCCTCGCCAGTCCAGCATGAGCGCGTCATGAAAACCCTCCCGCTCTGCAATGTCCTTGGCCATCGTGCCGATCATGTAAAGACCCGCCGCCTTCGCCCGGAATGGCGACGTTTCCGGATGCGGCCGCTTCCACTGCGACCGGTGAAGCGTGATGCCCTTCAACCGATCCGAACCAAACAGGTTTGGCCAATCCCAGACTGCCACCATCGTGTGGATCTTTGTTGCCCGGGCCGAGACAGACAATTGCTCCGGGCCGCGCCACGCGAGCGGCCGCACGTAGGCGTTCGTCAAGCCGTTCGCCGCCAGTGTCTCGTCGCAGGCCCGATCAATCTCATCCATGCTGAACGGGATCTCGAAGCCGAGGATCCGCCCAGACTCCACAAACCGCTCGGTGTGATCGCGCAGTCGGAACACGTGCCCGCCATAGGCACGCGCGCCCTCGAACACCGCACTTGCATAGTGCAAGCCATGGCTCAGCACGTGAATCTTTGCATCACGCCAGGGAATGAGCTTGCCGTCGAACCAAATCTGCCCGTCGCGATCGTCGAACGGAACCAGGGCCATCGGCTGCATCTCCTCGCGTCGGGGCGAAAGCTACGGATCAAGCTTTGATAAGTCAATGAACCTGACTTATCCTGTTTCCATGTCGACCAAGCTCATGCTCCGCCCGCCCAGCCCGGCCGCCACGGCGCAAGCCGGCCAGAGTCTTCTATTTCTGCGTGAGGAACAGCTTCGCCAGGCTCAGGAGCTCCTCTTCTTCGCCTACCGCGACTTCACCGGCGCCGCTGACCCGGTGCTGGAGGAACTCGGCCTCGGCCGTGCTCACCATCGTGTGCTGTATTTCGTGGGCGCGCGATCCGGCGTCACCGTGACCGAGCTTCTCGCCTTGCTTCGTATCACCAAGCAGAGTCTGGCCCGCGTCCTCGGCCAGCTTGTCACGCTCGGCTTTGTCGAGCACACGCGCGGCGCCGACCGGCGCCAGAAGCATCTGGCGCTGACCGAAGCCGGCCGCGAACTCGAACGCCGCCTGTTCACACGACAGCGTGAACTCCTTGTCGCCGCCTTCAGCGAGGCGGGTGTTGCTGCGGTGAACGGCTTCCGCCAGGTGCTGGCCGGCCTGACGACTGAAATCGTGGGCGAGGGGTGACCGAACCCGCGCACGTTCTCGTCGTCGACGATGACCAGCGGCTTCGCGCACTCCTTCAGCGCTACCTCTCCGAACAGGGCTTCCGCGTGACCACCGCGACCGACGCCGCCGACGCCCGCGGCCGATTGGGCGCAATCCAGCCCGACGCCATCGTGCTCGACGTCACCATGCCGGGCGAGGACGGCGTCGCGCTGACCCGCGCGCTCCGCGCCACCCAATCTGCCGTCCCCATCCTTCTCCTGACCGCACGCGGCGCACCCGAAGACCAGATCGCAGGATTTGAGGCCGGTGCGGACGACTATCTCGGCAAGCCGTTCGAGCCACGGGTTCTTCTCTTGCGCCTGCGTGCGCTTTTGCGTCGATTGGCACCCCCCGCCTCGACCGAGAATGATCGCCCGGTCCGCTTGGGTTCGCTCGAATTCGATCCCGCTCGCGGCCTACTTCGTCATGACGACGGCTTCATCCATCTCACCGGGGGCGAGGTCGCTCTGCTAACCGTCCTGGCCCGCCGCCCAGGCGACGTCTTCACCCGCGAAGACCTCGCCCGCATCCTTGACATGGACGAGACCGGCGAGCGCGCCATCGACGTTCAGGTCACGCGCCTGCGCCGCAAGATCGAGCCCGACCCGCGCGAGCCGCAATACCTGCAAACCGTCCGCAGTCGAGGCTATGTCCTCAAGCCGGGCGCTTGAGCGTGCGGATCCGGCTTGAACGCCCGCTGCGCCGCTTCCTGCCACGCAGCCTGCTTGCGCGTTCTCTGCTCATCATCTTCATTCCGCTTATCGTGACCGAGGCCATAGCGTTGCAAATCTTCTATGGCAGCCACCTCAACATCGTCTCGCGCCGGCTCTCATCGGCTGTCGCCGGCGAAGTCGTCGAGACCCTTGACCTGCTTCACCGCTTTCCGTCACCCGTCGACCATGCCTGGATCATCGCCTCGGCGAGGCGCAGCTACGGCCTGGTCATGACCATCGAGCCAGGTGCTAAGCTTCACTTCGGCCATCATACCAACATCATCGGTCCCGCCGATGACGACCTCGGCGCCGCCATGCACGACATCGTCCGGCGCCCCTTCACGATGGATTGGACCAGCGATCCACAGCAGGTGCTGCTCAGCGTCGCCGTCGACGACGGCGTTCTGGCCATCGAAGCCCCCCGCAAGCGTCTCGACACCGGCGCGATCTACCTTTTCATGCTGTGGCTCACCGGAAGTTCGCTCCTCCTCTTCCTCATCGCTGCTTTGTTCATGCGCAACCAGGTCCGCGCCATCCGCCGCCTGTCCCGCGCGGCCGAGATCTACGGCACCGGCCGCGACACCGGCCCGATCAAGCCGGAGGGTGCTCAGGAGGTTCGTCGCGCGGCTTCCGCCTTCAACCGGATGCAGGAGCGCATCGGCCGCTTCGTCAGCCAGCGAACGGAAATGCTTGCCGGCGTCAGCCATGACCTGCGCACCCCGCTCACCCGGATGCGCCTCACGCTCGACATGCTTCCCCGTACGAGCGGGCACACCGATCTCTCGTCCGACATCGCCGGGATGGTCTCCGATGTCGACGAGATGGAACGCATGATCGACGGCTACATCGCCTTCGCGCGCGGCGAGGGTGCGGAGCGCGTACGTTCCGTCGATTTGTCCTCTCTCATCGAGGATGTCTGCCGAGGCGCCCGTCGGTCGGGCGGCGCCGTGGAGTCGGCCGACCTCGGGCGGGTCGACCTTCCGCTGCGCCCGGACGCCATGCGCCGCGCCCTGACCAATCTCGTCGACAACGCCCAGCGCCACGCACGTCGCGTCAGCGTCGCCCTTCAAACTCAGCGCCGTCAGGTGCAGGTTCTTGTCGATGACGACGGCCCGGGCATTTCGCCGAGCAAACGCGAAGCCGTCTTCCGTCCGTTCGAAACCGGCGCGGGCGGCGGCACCGGTCTCGGTTTGACCATCGCGCGTGACATCGTCCGCGCACATGGCGGTGACATTGTCTTAGAATCGAGCCCACTCGGAGGCCTGCGCGCCCGTATTTGGTTGCCTCTTTGAACATCCAAAGCTTTCTGGTGCCGTCCTCGCTCCCGCTGTCGGGTAACGAGCTGTACGGCGGTCTGTTTTGGACCGTCTACGCCGTCTGGATTGGGTCGGAGATCTTCGTATTGGGCCGGCGCAGTGCCGCCCGGACGGGAAGTGCCGTCGTCCGCGATCGAGGCTCCCTTCGACTTCTCCGTGTCACGATCCCGCTTGGCGTTCTGTCCTGTTTCATGAGTGCCACCCGGGCCCGCAGCACCAGCTTCGACCAAGCGCTCCGTCCGCTGTTCTACGCCGGTGTCACCCTGATGATTGCAGGTCTGCTGCTGCGATGGTGGGCCGTGCGCAGTCTCGGCCGCTACTTCACCATCGATGTCGCCGTCCACAGCGATCAGCCGATCGTGCAAACCGGGCCCTACCGGCTCATCCGTCATCCCGCCTATACCGGCAGCGTACTCACCTTCATCGGGATCGCACTGGCACTCGGCACCTGGCTCGGGCTCCTGCTGATGCTGTTCTTCGTATTGACCGGCTTTTCAGTCCGCATCCACATCGAGGAGGCGGCGCTCACCGCGGCGCTTGGCGAGCCCTATCAGGTCTATAGGAGACGGAGCTGGCGTCTGCTGCCCGGCATCTTCTGACCGGGGCAATGCACTCTTATGAACCTACAACGTCTTCAACGTAACGGCTCCCGACATCATCACGCAACCTCACGCGAGTGGGTCGGATCGCTCCGTGGAAAAGCGCGACGCGCAGGGGGGATCCAGGGGCAAAATCCCCCGCCTCCAACTCACGGCAGCGAGTTGCCCTGACCGCCCTGACCACCCGCCGACCCGTTCGGGTTCGACCCGGTCCCGCCAAGCAGCCCCGCCGGATTGTAGCGCCCGACGTTGCCGATCACCTGCTGCAAGATGCTCGCTTCGCTTCCGGGTGAGGGCGTGACACGCTGGTCCATCGCCAGCCGGATCATGTCTTTTTTCGTCGTGCGATGGATGGTCTGAAGTGTTCCGTTCGGATCGAAATTCAGGATCAGAACCTGCTCCTTGTCGATTGCCGGAAAACCACCGATCGTGGGCTCTGTCCGCATGCCGACATAGATCCAGGTGTTGTCGTCGAAGGTCGCTCGTGTGGTCGGTGACCCGATCAGCGAAGTGACGTCGGCGCGCGTGCTAGTTCCGGGAACAAGCTGGCTGTAGTCGATCTTGTCGACCAAGTTGCCGCGCGTTTGTTGATTGACCCGGAAATACTGGCACCCACCTAGGAGCGCCACGATCAGAAAAGCGAATGGAACCAGCCGAGTCGAGCGCACGCTTCTGTCCTATAGCTGCCTGCTCGGTGCCGCATTGAACCCCGTGTGTCAACCGTCCGGAATCGGGAGTTAGGATCATGCCGTCTACCAACACGACGCCTGAACTCAGCCGCCCCATCCTACTGGCGAGCATTGGACCAAACACCCGAATTATCGATGTGGCAGCAACACCAAGTGAATGCGAGCGCGTCGCCGCCCGGTTGCTGATCAACGCTGTGGCCTCGCTCGAGGCGCGCTTCACCCTTTTTCGCGTTGCGGGGGAAATCATCGAGGCAGAGGGAAAGCTTCGGGCGGTCGTCACTCAGGAATGCGTCATTTCGCTTGATCCATTCGCATCCGTCATAGAGGAGCCTTTCGCGGTCCGCTTCGTCCCCGAAGACCTGCTCACCGACGAGGCGCTTGACCCAGACGCAATCGACGAGATTGGCTACGAGGGAGGCCAGATCGATCTCGGCGAGGCCGCGGTCGAGCAACTTGCACTCGCGTTGGATCCGTTCCCTCGCAAGCCCGGCGTTGTTCTGCCGCCCGGCCTGTCGAGAGGTGATGCGCCGCCCGATCACGATGCCGTCGTCCACCCGTTCGAGACGCTGCGTGATCGTCGAGGCACATGAACAGCCAGCGCGTTGCTTGCAGCGCCGTTCGCCCTCTGATAGAGCCGCCTGCTTGAACCGACAGTCCAGCCGGCCGGTTGCGGGCACAATCGGCGAGGCGTTTGGCACTAGGGCCCATGGAGGGGCCGGTCACCATGGCAGTTCCGAAGCGCAAAACCTCGCCGTCACGGCGCGGCATGAGACGAAGCCACGAGGCGCTCCGCGTCGAGGCCTACAGCGAATGCGGCAATTGCGGCGAACTGAAGCGCCCGCATCATGTCTGCGCGCAGTGCGGTCACTACGATGGTCGCGAGGTCGTCGGCGCCGGCAAGGCACTGAAGGGCGCCGTCCGGGTCTGAAGCCGCCACCGATCGCGATCCAACGCGTGCCGGCATGATCGAAGCCTACACCCTCGCGATCGACGCCATGGGTGGTGATGACGCACCCGTAATGATTGTGGCCGGTCTGGATATCGCGGCCGAGCGTCATCCTGGAGCGCGTTTTCTTCTCGTCGGTGACGACGCCGCTCTGGCGCCGCTCCTCGCTCGGACACGCCATGCCAAGCTCGCATGCACCGTCCGCCATGCGTCCGAGAAGGTTGCCAACGATCTCAAGCCAACGGCCGCACTCCGTCTACGCGACAGCTCGATGCGCGTGGCTTTCGATACCGTCGCCGTCGGCGGCGCCAAGGGCGTCGTGTCCGCCGGCAACACCGGCGCGATGCTGGCACTCGCCAAAATCGTCATCAAGACGATGGCCGGTATCGACCGTCCCGCCATGGCGGCTCTTTCGCCGTCCGCCCGCGGCGACGTCGTCATGCTCGACCTCGGTGCTAACCTCGCGTGCGACACACGAAACCTCGTTGAGTTCGCCGTCATGGGTGATGCCTTCGCCCGTGCCGTCCTCGGCCTGACGGAGCCCACGATTGGCCTGCTGAATGTCGGATCGGAGGAAGGCAAAGGCGACGAAAAGCTTCGCCGCGCCGCCGAAATCCTTCGCCGAAGCCATATCGCCGCTCAATTTCAGGGCTTTGTGGAAGGACACGATATTACCGCCGGACGCGTCGATGTCGTCGTCACCGACGGTTTCACCGGCAACGTGGCGCTCAAGACCGGCGAAGGGGCGATGCGCATGGTGAGCGACCTGCTGAGGCAGATTTTCTCCAGTAGCCTGACCTCTCGACTGGGCTACGTTCTTGCGCGGCCTGGCCTCGAGCGCTTGCGCGAGTGGCTCGATCCGAGGCGCTACAATGGCGCCGTCCTGCTTGGTCTGGATGGCGTAGTCGTCAAGTCGCACGGCGGAACCGACGCGGAAGGCTTTGCGCATGCTGTTGACGTGGCGATGGATATGGTGACTTACGGCTTTAACGAGCGGATCCGCGACGGCCTGAGCCGGATCGGCGACCGCAGCGGAGAGAACGGCACCGATGCCGGCTCCGGAGACAACGGCACGCGGGTCACTGCGGCGACATAGCACGGAGCACCGGGGGATGGCTCGTTCGCGTATCGTGGGCGTCGGCGCTTACCTGCCCAAGCGTATCGTCACCAACGACGAACTTGCCCTCTCCGTCGACACCTCGGACGCTTGGATACGCGAGCGGACTGGCATCAGTCAGCGCCATCTGGTTGGCGAAGGGGAGACGACCACGTCAATGGCTGCCCGCGCCTCGCAGGCGGCACTCGACAGCGCCGGTCTTTCCGTATCGGACGTCGATCTGGTCATCCTTGCCACCGCCACACCTGATCAGGCCTTTCCAGCGGTCGCCGTTGGCGTCCAGGCTGCACTCGGCATCACCAAAGGCTTCGCCTTCGATATATCGGCGGCATGCGCAGGCTTCATCTTCGCGTTGAGCTCGGCTGACAGCTTTATACGGCTCGGCCAGGCTAACACCGCGCTGGTGATCGGAAGCGAGGTCTACTCGCGCATCATCAATTGGCAGGACCGCACGACGTGCGTCCTGTTCGGCGACGGAGCCGGTGCCGTTGTCCTGCGCAGCGGTGCTGCGGAAGGTGATGGGGTGCTCTCGACCCACCTCCACTCCGACGGCCGCCTGGCCGACCTCCTCTACGTCGACGGTGCCGTTGGACGCTCGGACCGGCCAGGTCATCTCGTCATGCAGGGCCGTGAGGTCTTTCGTCATGCGGTGGCTAAGCTGGCCGACGTCGTCGACGAAGCGCTCGCCGCCAACGGCCTCGACCACGGCGCCGTCGACTGGCTTGTCCCACATCAGGCTAATCGCCGGATCATCGACGCGATGGGGCGTAAGCTCGGCCTGCCAGCGGCACGTGTCGTCATTACAGTGGACCGCCACGCCAACACGTCCGCGGCCTCCATCCCGCTCGCTCTTGATGAGGCGGTTAAAGACGGCCGGATAAGGCGCGGCGATCTCGTCGTCATGGAGGCGCTCGGCGGCGGTCTTGCCTGGGGTTCGGCTTTGGTGCGGATGTAGCGCCACAGGTCACGGTTATACTGTCGCGCGCTTCTGTCGATTCGTTGACGGTGCGGAGAGCGCCTGCCTAATTTTCGACATGAACACCGTCACGCGTGCCCACCTGGCTGAGCAGATCTACATGCAGGTCGGCCTCTCGCGAAACGAGTCGGCGGAGCTGCTTGAAAACGTGCTTGATCGTCTGGCGGCGGTACTTGAAGCGGGCCAATCGGTAAAGATCAGCGGGTTTGGGACCTTTTCCGTCAGACAAAAGGGCCGGCGCGTTGGCCGCAATCCGAAGACCGGGATTGAGGTTCCGATCATGCCGCGCTCCGTACTCGTCTTTCGGCCGAGCCAGGTCATGCGGGCGATGATCAACGGTGAGAAGCCGCCGGCCGAGGACGACATTGGAGACCTCGATTGACCGCGAACGGGGAAGAGGCCGATCTCGAAGATGCCGACCCGCCACGTTCGACGCCCGCTGCGGTCCGCTCGCGCAAGTCTCCTTCTGCATTCCGTACGATCAGCGAAGTCGCCGACGAGCTTCATATTCCGCAACACGTGCTCCGCTTCTGGGAGACGCGTTTTCCCCAGGTCAAACCGCTCAAACGCGGCGGCGGCCGGCGCTACTATCGGCCCGACGACATCTCGCTTCTCCGAAGCATCGCGCACCTGCTCTACATCCAGGGCTACACCATCAAGGGTGTCCAGCGCCTGTTGCGCGAGGGTGGCGGCGCGCTATCCGAAGACATCCCGCCTGCCAGCGAGGCTGAACGGCGCGAGGGCGATCTCGTCGACGAGCTCGACCTGAGCCCACCCACAGCGTCAACGATCACACCCACGCCTCAGGGCGCGGAGCCGCGGATCCGGGACATGCTGCTCGACATGCTGGCCGAGCTGGAAGCGATGCGCGCTCTCCTGCCGGACTGATCAGCTTGCCGCGCTACGGCCGGCCTGTTATCTGATCCACACCGGCACGTTCACGCGCCGGTGGCCGGACGGTCGGGCAGTAGCGCAGCCTGGTAGCGCATCAGTCTGGGGGACTGGGGGTCGTGGGTTCGAATCCCGCCTGCCCGATATCCGTCTTCAGCCGGTGGCGATAGCCGGTCCGAGCCGCGTCGACGGCGCAACCAACCTGCTGCTGTCGAGTGCCGTCAGCAGTGTTTCCGCATCCGACACCGCCTGGTTGATTGTGACTGGGTCACGCGTGGCAATCGCGGCAAGAATATCGCGAAGCGTTTTGACCAGTAGTCCAGGCGCCGCCGTGTTGTCGGGAAGCGCCATCGCGATCAGCGACCCCGCTGCGATCGGCAGTTCGACCCTCCACGACACCCCGCCGGTCGCCACGACCACCGCATCGCCGACCAGGGCGGCAATGCCCGCGATCGTCGTCGGCTGCTTCAGCCACGCTAGAATCTCCGCACGCGTCAAAGTCATGCTGCCTCCCTGATGATCGTCATGAAGTTGTTGAGCGAAGCCCAATCGATGCCGCCCGCATCTTTTCCGGCTGCCGTCAGGGCGTCATGCGACAGCAGCGCGTGCGCCTCGTCGACGAAGGCGTCCCAGCCGGCCCAGGTCAGCCGGAAGATCTTGCCCCAAGACACAACCTGAAGCCCATGTGCGTCATAGCCGACCGCCGTGATGCAATGTCCGCCGGCGATCTCTGCACCTGCCGTCGAGACGTCCCAGTCCGGCGTGCGCATCCATCCCGCCGGCAGATTGACGCCGACATCAACCGGACCAAGCAGTGCGATCGCCTGCCTCACCTCCTTATGGTTGGTCGTCTGGATGGTGGCATACCCGTCCAGCCTGTCCGCCCCAATCCCGTGCGCGTGCCAAGCCGCGAGCACGTCTTCGATCATCGCGCCCTGATCACTGTTCGGGTCATTGGGCGTGTAACCGGTCACAGCGGAGTAGAACGACACGATCGCGTCGTCCGGCAGCCGTCTTGGCTGCCTCGCCAGCGTGGTCCGGCCCACGCTGACATTAGCCCGCCCCCCGCCCCTGCAGTCGCCGAACCCGGCGTTTTCGCCCAGTATCCAGGAGCCAACCGCATCAACATAGGCCGTGTAGGCGGCGGGTGCCGGAGGCAGGGCAGGGGCGACCATCGACAAACGTGGCACGCGACGGTCCCGCTTAGCCGGCTGCCGCCCAAGCGCACGTTGAAGCGAAGGGGCAGTGATCCGATCGGACGGATTAAGCCGCAACCGGTCACACAGCGCCTCGTAGCCAAGCCCGATGCCCATCGGGCCGAGAGCCGTAACGATCGACGATCGCGTGGCGTCGCCCTGCACGAACGCGGGCTCGTCGAGGTTGATCAGCACCGGCTGCCCGTCGAGATCGGGAAGCTCAACGAACCAGGTCATCGCCGCGCGATCGCCAGCGACTTCGTGGCGGACGACGTGGCAAGATAATCCAGCAGAACAGCGCCGAGCGCCGCTTCGACCTGCACCTGCGCACTCTGGCTCGTACTCGCGCTCACCGCCGCAATGGCGCTCAGCGCGAGCGCACCTGCCTGCTTGACCCGAGCGTCGGCCGTGTCCGCGATCACCTGCTGCACAGCAGCTTGCGCCGACGCGAGTGCCTGCTGCTCCACAGTCCCCGTCACCGTTCCCGCAAAGGCGGACAGTACCGCCTGCAGGCCGTCAATGATCATCGTCGCATCGGTTGCAAACTGCGTCGGCAGCTTACCGGTGGCCTCAAGCGCGGTCAGGATCGCCTGACCGTCGGTCAGCGCAAGCTGCGCGTCGGTGGTGACGGTCGGTGCCGTCCCGGCGCAACCGCCCAGCACGAGCGGAACACAAACGGCAAAGGATGTCAGCAATCGCAGCACGATCGTCTCCATGACAGGACCGTGCCGATTGTCGGACTGTCTCCGCGGGACGCCTCACAAAAACGTGCGGTACCGAAATGATTTCTGCCCTGGACGGGCACGCAATCGGAAGGTCCGGGCCGGAATCGAACCGGCATTCGCGGATTTGCAGTCCGCTGCATCACCACTCTGCCACCGGACCAGAAGCGGTGACGCGATATCGGGCATCGCCGCACGCCGGGTCAAGACCATACCCGAGCGAGCCAAACTGCTCTAAAGGCGCTGCGCACCGCATGAGGGCCGCATGTCCACCGATTTCACGCTCGCCCGCAACAACATGGTCGACAGTCAGATCAGGCCCGTCCGGGTCAGCGACCCGCGTCTGCTTGAAGCGATGCGCACCGTACCGCGTGAGCATTTCCTGCCGCCCGCGCAGCGGGAGTTCGCCTATGTCGACGTGCCGATCGACCTCGGTCACCAGCGCCAGCTGATGGAGCCGCGTGTTCTCGCCCGCCTCCTTCAGCTCGCAGCGCCACGTCGCGGCGAGCGCGTCCTGATCATCGGCGCCGGCACCGGCTACAGCGCGGCCCTGCTCGCCGCACTTGGGCTTCGCGTAACCGGCCTTGAGGAGGACGAGCGGCTGCTCCCGATCGCACGTGCCGCACTCGCCGACACCGAAACCTCGCTGCGCCAGGGCGCCATGGTCGACGGTCTTCCCGGTGAGCCGCCCTTCGATCTCGTACTGCTCGAAGGCGCGGTCGAGATCATCCCGCCGTCGGTCGAGAGGTCGGTCGCCAAGCACGGCCGCCTCGTCACTGTCCTGTTGCGAGGTGCGACCGGCCAGGGCGTTCTGGCCGAGCATTCCGGAACCGGGCTTGCCACGCGACCGCACTTCGATGCGTCGGCGCACCTACTTCCCGGCTTCGGCAAGCCCACCGGCTTTCGTTTCTGAAGCAAACAGGCCGCCGTCATTGGCAGCCCACCCCGCTCTATGGCAGTAAGACGCCGTGGAACTTCGGATCAGGATTATGAACAGGTCCAACACGAAACTGTTCGGCGTCGCGACCGCCTTGCTCGGCACCACGTCGCTGGCCACGATGGCCGCCGCGGACCCCGCGACCGATGTGCCCTTGCTCGTCCCGCACACGCTGCAGCAGGCGCTGGCTCAGGCTTACCTCACCAATCCGCAGATCCAGGCCGAACGCGCCAACCTCCGGTCGGTGGACGAAGGCGTTCCCACCGCTCTCGCCGGCTGGCGCCCAACCGTCCAGCTTTCTGGCGCGGGTAGCCAGTATGGGGAGGCGTTCACAGTGGCAGGCGGCGCTGTGCTCCCCAATGGGGCAGGCCTAAACGGCCAGAACACTGTTCCTGTCACCAGCCCTTCAACCACGACGTTCATCAAACCGCTCGGCTATCAGCTCACCGCCCAGGTCACCCAGCCGCTCTACAACGGCGGCGGCACGACGGGGCGAACCCACGAGGCCGTCAACAAGGTTCTCGCCGAGCGCGCCAACCTGATCGCGACCGAAGAGACTGTCCTGTTCAACGTCGTGCAGGCCTATGTCGGGGTCATCGCAGACAAGCAATTGCTGCAATTGCAGATCAACAACGAGCAGGTTCTTGCCGAGCAATTGCGCGCGACACAGGATCGTTTCAAGGTCGGCGAGATTACCCGCACCGACGTTGCACAGGCTGAATCCGCACTCGCCAGCGCTCGCGCTCAGCGTCAAAGTGCCCAAGGGACGCTTCGCACCGCCGACGCCAGCTACCTCCAGCAGGTGGGCTCACCCCCGCCAGACACGCTCGCCGATCCTCAGCCCCTCAAGCTTCCCGTCAAGACCGAGCAGCAGGCCATGGTGCAGGCGGTCGAAAACAACCCCAACGTCGTCTACCAGTTGTTCCAGGAAGCAGCGGCACGTGATGCGGTTGACGTGGCATTTGCCGCCGTGATGCCAAAGCTTTCCTTGCAGGGAGAGTACTTCAAGCAGGTCAATCAAGGCTCCAGCGGCTTTCAGACCGAGGGTGCCGAAGGCCTGATCAATCTGACGTTCCCACTCTATCAAGGCGGTTCAGAATACGCCGCCATCCGCCAAGCCCGGCAAACCGAGCAGCAACAGCACCGCACCGTCGATGAAGCTCGCCGCACTGCCCTGCAGTCCGTCGTCTCGGCCTGGGAAACGCTCATCTCGACGCGCGCCGCCGTCGACAGCGATCATGTCGCGATCCGTGCCGGGTTCGTCGGGGGGGCCCGGGTGGGGGGCCCACCCCAGCGTGGGGCGCCCACCGCGGGGGGTGG